>JAMOOZ010000069.1 GCA_027064885.1 Desulfurococcales archaeon | reverse complement strand
ACCGCGTGTACGTGACGTTCTGTTACCCATGAGTACAATTCCTTATTCCTCCACACCTTAGTAATGCCCTCAACAAGGTCTCTTAGCGTGACCCACCCTTCCTCATCTGGTGTGAGGCCGGCCTCGTGAGGTATGTGTCTGAGGAGAGCACTCATTAGCTTGCTTAGGGCCACTCGCTGCCTATTACTCATTAATGGTTCAGCGCGGCCACGACACTCCTTGGGATTTAAGGTGTACTTGATGTCCGCACCGTTCTCCACGCATGCGTATACGTACTTATCCTCCTCTAACATCGCCTCACCCAGGCAACGAGGTACGTCCGCTTTCCACGTATACTCTGTTGTAGTACTGGTGTGCTGGGCCTTAACCGTAAACCTTACTCAGTAAGATGAGGTTCACGGGGAGGGCATTTGTGCCTGCACCACCAACCAGTATTTTTCCTGCTCCGTATTTGATGGCATAGCACATTAGGTATCCGTTAAGGGTTCCGTAGGTTTTACTGGCAATTACTAGGTTGTTGGGTAGCTGCATCCTGCTGGCTGTCCAGTTCGGCGTTAGCCATCCGGGGAGGCTCTCCCCAACTATGTGCGGGTAGTGCGTGTCCCAGTCGATCGTGATGCTTCCTCCCAGGATCTGAGTAATCCATGAGAGCCCATCCGGGCCTACCCTATATATTCCGTCGCTGTAGGTGGGGCTTAGTGCCGGGTTGCTTACGTAGTATGCTGTGTAGCCGTTACTGTTCAGCACCACGGTCCATCCCTGCTTGACCCGCAACATGATCAATGATATTAGCGTCCTCCACATGGGGTACGTGGTCGAGGGACTTCCTGACACGATCTGCGTGAAGTACGTTTCCCATAGGTTAGATGCTGTGACCTCATCGTTGGTGGCGAAGTTAGCCGTTACTGTCCCAGAGAGGGTATTGGTGCCCAGTACGTACGTCCCACTAATCACTAGCTCTTTAATCAAGGCGGAAGCCTCTGTTTCCGAGGATGCTGGCGCGGTGCCGAGCCATAAAGTTACTTGAGATGGGGCTCCGTCTCCGGTAGTGCTGCTTGTTTCTCCGGTGTCAAGGTCCTTAACCTGTATTGTCAGGGTTCCTAGGGTTTTGTCGAACTTGAACGTCACTGTGTACGTGTGTAGTAGTTGGAATCCCATGAGCGTATGTTGGGTTGTTGTTCCCCCTGAGTTAATATAAGCTACTATGCCAGTATCAGTGAATCTGACCGCGTTGACACTGTAGTTAATCTGTAGCGCTACGTTACCTTCGCTGGTTGAAGCAAGTGTTAGCGGGACTACGTAGAGTGTCACCTCTCCGTCTTCCAGCGTGAATTTTGATTCGTAACTCACGAGACCTGTAGACTGCGGCGCACCATAAGCGTAGAGGGACACAACTATTCCTTCATTGGCTAGAGCGTGCCAGTAGGTCGTAGTGGCGGGTGTTTGAATTAACTCTGAAGGCATCGGGAGGGCTTCCTCAAGGGTGTTGATTACGGCCGCCTTACTTTCAGGCGCGCCTAGCACGCCCCATACGTCGTCTGCTGAGAGTATGTGCTTTACTTTGAAGCCCATGATCTTCAGCGCTGCCTCAGACGCTATTCCCTCAACGTTCACTGCTACTCCATTAGCTACTCTCGTGTCGCTCCATGATGCCCTCGAATCCAGGCAATCGAGAACGTATGCAGAGCCAGTTAACCTATTGACCTGTGATGGAGAGCGTTTGAAGATGTAGGCATATATTGAGAGAGCTACGGAAGCGTTTGCTGACGCGTTATCCTCGAACGCACTGAAGCCTATTAGTACGAAAGCGCCTCTCCCCGTGTATATGGCTTCTGCTGAGTAGTATGTCATCCCTCCGGTCTTGTTTACGTAGAACGGCTCCACCGTTGCCTTAAGGAACGCACCTACGTTCATACTTCTTGAAGCATAGACCGTCTTCGGAAGGCCTATACCAGTGAGGTTAGCGGCAATTAAGCCTGCGTTAGTTATCTTAGCTAGGAGATCGGCCCCGCTATTACCCCAGAAGAGGCCGTACCCTCCCGTAGCCTCCCCAAGAACGATTTTCGCTCCTGAGTCGCCGGGACCATAAAACCCAGAATTCGGGGACCATGAGTAAAGCCCGGTGGAGTTCGCCACGTAGTAGAACGGGTACCCTATGACGCTGACCCATATCCAGCCGTTACGGACTCTCTCCCCGATCCTCCTGAACATCTGAACCCACTTACTAGGGTTAGCGGCGTCCCTTTCTATAGAGGCGGTTACAGGGACAGCTTCCCCGTGACAGTTAATTACTATGGCTGATGCTGGCCCGTTGCTGAGGAGCTCCTCCCAGGCGGTTGAGGTGTTCACTACCACGACCTTACTTATTAGCTTGCCCACCAGAGGTTGCAGAAGATTAAGTAACGTACTAGCTCTCACCCACGAGCTGGGATACCCCTCAACGGCTAGTAAGTAGACGATAGGCAGGGAAGATACCGGAACCTGCCTTAAGTCCACGCTGAAGGGGTAAACCGCTGACGCCTGATTTCCTCTGACGGATATGGTTACCTGAACTACCTTAGACTTAATGATGGACTTAGGTACGGTGACCACTAGAAGGTACAGATCCCGACCGAGTTTCTGGACGGACTCCGGCTTAGCTTTGTAAACAACCTTAGTTGAGGGGTCCTTCACGTACACATAATCGAATTTAGGCGGATCCACAGACACGTATAGGAAGAACTTAATGAAGTCCTTAAAGCTGTAGAGCCTGACCGCCTCAACCTTCACTGGTTTTGCTGAGACCTGGTAGTTATTTACGCTTGCCGCCCTATTTTCGACGTACGCGTAAAGAGCGACCCCTATCGCGACGGAGATCAGTAGCAGGAGCGTTATACCCACGACCTTCGAAATACCGTATCTCAGCTTAAGTCCAGCAGACATCATGATTACTCCCCGGTTTAGATGTTGAATTCTAACTTAACCAGTTTTATAAAGATATTAACGCGGTAAAGAAACCTGCGGTTTAGGTGGTACTAAGGAAAAAGGTTACCGGTTTTTAGCTTAGCTTAACTGAGGATATGACCTTCATTGTGTTAAGGTCAACGCCTTGTATTAATGTCTGTGAGATTGAGTATAGGTAGTTGCCTATGTAGAGCGACCTTATGACGTTGAGGTGCTGTATCTTCCCTGCGATGCTGAGTTTGCCGTCCTCACCTATTCTCACTATATATAGGTACCCGTTTACCTTACCCGCGCTGTATACCCTTACGGGTATGCACAGGTATCCTTTGGCTGGGTTTATTAGGAATGCCTTATGGTCCCACAGTACTTGGGAGGTGCTCCATCCTCCCTTAACCTTGATTGCCGATACCTCCGTTATGTTCTTGGGGTTGCTTACGTCATAGAGGGATATCTTTAAGCCCCTCACTCTACCGCTCTCGTCTGCGTCTAACCCCACACCTATTAGGTAGCGGTCTTTGTATGGGTGTAGGTATTCGGAGAACCCAGGCATCTTCACGAACCCTATTACCTTAGGTTCCTTGGGGTTGCTGAGGTCTATGGCAAAGAGCGGGTCTACCCTCCTGAACGTTACTAGGTATAGGTACTTGCCCACATACCTGGCCGCGTACACCTTCTCTCCGGGCTCCAGCCCCTCCAACTTGCCTACGATCTTGAGGTTGGATGCGTTCATTACGTACACGTTATTCACGTCCTCGTAGACAGGCATTACTGAGGGGATCATGTTCTCGGAGTACCCAGTGATCTTGAACTCCTTTATTATCATCGCGGTAGTTGCTACTCTGAAGTAACCGTCGCGTTCATCCATAGCGAACTGATCTAGTACTCTCCCACTAGCTTTCGCGTGAGCCACCATTACGGCAGTCAGCCCTTCCAGCTTGAGCCTAAATATGTGTGTTGCCGTCAATGGTTTCTGGGTTATGTTCTTCTCTATGTAGTCGTAGATGCTCGCGAATAGCTTGATTACATCCTCCTTCGGTGCGTTCTTAATGTAGTCCTCCAGCACCTTCCCGACGTTCACTAGCTTAACGTAGATTGGAAGCGAAGTGTTGGATAACGTAGTGTTTATCCTGGTAGCTGCATCATGTGGGAGGTAGGGAAGTACCGCATTCTTAATTACCTCGACCATTATTTCTGGGTATGACCACCAGCTCGACAGCAAGTATATTGATTCCTTACTCACGTACACCCTGTCGGGGTAAGGCATTACGTACGCCTTAGCATCGAAAGACCCGTCCTTCAGATTTAGGCCAGACACAACGACATATCCGCTGCTGTATGGCATGACATCCTTGAGGGCCACATACATTATCTTATTAGGTGGCATGGGCTTACCATTAATTGTCGGAACCACTACCGGGGTCTTCCCCTCTTTCTGCCCGTAGAGAGGTATTATGAAGTCCTTGCGGATCACGGTCATCACGTATACCCTATCCCCTATCATCCTAGCAGCTAGCATGGTCCCGCCAACACTGTCTTTGTACTTCAGAACAGGTTTCTCATGGTTGCTCACGTCGTAGACTAGTATCGTTGTGTTTAGAATTGGCTTAACCACCCTTGTGGGAGGTGTTGGTACTGTGGTAGTGGTCACGGTTGCTGTGGTTGCTGTGACTGTAGTTGTGGTTGGGGTTGAGGGCGTCACCGTGTACTTGAGTATCCTGTAGTACATGGAGCTACTGTTGATTATAATTAACCTGTCGTTGTTTATGAAGATCCCGTTAACCCTGCCTAGCACTTCGATCTTAGATATTAGCTTCATATCGTCGGGCGGGTAAGCAAGCACTATGTAGACAGGTGTTCTCCATATATGGATAATGCTCCCGTTTACTCGGACCTCAGTGAATGTAGGTTTCCCAACTAGGTATACGTATTTACCGTCCGTCTTCACGATGTCAGCCTCATCTACTCCCGCCACCTGGACGTTCGTGTGCGAGTACTCCGGTGTTGAGCTTCCTGCACTGGTGGTTGTAG
This sequence comes from Desulfurococcales archaeon, assembly GCA_027064885.1. GTDB lineage: Archaea > Thermoproteota > Thermoprotei_A > Sulfolobales > NBVN01 > WAOL01. Next base: position 10,761 of record JAMOOZ010000069.1, on the reverse strand, counting down.
CCGTCACAGTTACGGTTGTAGTGACAAGAGCAGTTGTTACTGGTGTCGGTACCTTAATCCCTGCTTGAGCCATTTCTAAGTACACCGCATTACCTCCCAGCGTGTAGTACTGTGTTGAGCCACTGCCGATGATCGTCGCTAGTTCCTCGTAGCTCTCAATAGGTTTCACGAAGGACGCGTCACTAGCGGCGCTTGGTGTTTTCGTGCTGGTCGTGGCTGGATGAGTGGTGCCTGGGTGAGTGTAGGGAGGGGTATAGGGTGTTGTTGAGTTACTTGCCGTGCTTGTTGTGGTTGGCGGTACTTGCTTCTGCATTGTGAGGGTTAGTAGGGCTGCGAAACCAGCTAGTAGTACGAGCGCAATTATGAGTGCCGCTGAGACCTTCCCTGCCCTTAGCTTGGGCTTGAGCAATGTTTTGCTTGACACGTGTTCTTCACCGTGTTCTTACCGAGCCCGTTTTAAAAGTACCTTAAGAATAGAACAGTTGTTCGAACGGGGTGCGAGGTTCTCGAACGCCAGGTTAGAATGCGGGGACACATTCGGCTCCCGTATCGGTGCATGCTTTCTCCACCACGTCCCTTACTGACTGGAGCCATGCCTTACTTCTTGCTTTGTTAATCACGTTGTTCGGGTTTAGTCCTAGGGTTCTTAGGGCTTGGCTTAGCGTCTTGAGTATTTGGGGCTTCAGCCTTAGGGGGTCATGGATTAGGAGTGAGCCTGTGTCTGCTGCTAGCTTAGCAACGTTTTTCACACTACCGTAGTCGTCGTTTACCCCCGGTATTACGGGGCCTAGGAAGAGCCATGTGGTTATTCCTGATGCGGAGAGCTCCCTCAGTGCTTTAGCCCTTTCTGAGGGTGGGGGCGCGCCCGGCTCTATGATGGCTGCCACTTCATCCCTCAGCGTCGTTATCGTTAATCCTACCTCAACACGGTCCCGCCATCGCTTTAGGATGTCAATGTCCCTAAGTACTAGGGGTGACTTCGTCTGTAGGTCAACCTTGAAGCCCGCTCGGAGTAAGATCTTCAGTGATTCCCTGCTGAGGTGCTGGGACGCTTCGATCGGTTGGTACGGGTCCGTTATTGTTGCTAGGCCCACTACGCCTGGCTTAAGCCTGCCTACATCCTTAATCAGCACGTCTATTAGGTTGACGCGTATCTTGACTACCGAGCCCCACTCCCTAGCTACTTCAGCGTCCCTCACGTATGCGCGGGCGTAGCAGTAGGTGCATCCGTGCGCGCACCCTACGTAAGGGTTTAGTGCGTAGTCTATGTCTGGGAGGCCTGAAGGGGTTAGCGCCTTGAATGTCTTGGTGAATGTGTACTTAATGAAGGTGGGTTTAGTGGTGCTTAACCGCATATTCGTCGAGCCTCCTGTTCCTTAGTAGCTTACTTAGTATGACTGACCTCCTAACCCACACGTTGAGGGGTACCTTGGTTAAGTTCTTGATGTCACGCAGTAGTTCCTCTAGGCTTGAGAAGTGTTTAGGTTTGCCTCGGAATAGTGCCCGGAGGTTCTCCCTAACGTACCACACACCTATGGGGAGGTTGAAGCCCGGGTAGATTTCCCGATAGAGTACGGTCATTCCCTTCCTCCGTGTGCGAAGCATGAATTCCGCTGTGGCTAGCCTGGCAGCGTAGTAGCACCCGCCTATTGAGGCGTACTCGCTTCTGCCGCCGGGCCCTTCCCAATCACCTTCTAAGCTAACTGTGATTCCGTTGGGGTTCCATGTGGAGCCGGGGAACCATGCCTCCATCCACTCGAAGCTCCACTGGCCTGGAATGATTATCGCTATGAATAGGTTCCTTGCGTGCTCCCTGACGAAGAGGAGGTACTCACCGAATTCGGGTAGTTCCTTAACGATCCTGACTAAGTGTCTTGACACGGTGTCGTCAACAGCCGTTATTGCCCAGCGCGTCGGCACTAAACGCCTCCTCCTGCCAGTACCCAACGCCCCGACCGACAAAGCCTTCTGTATGCTTGACACGGGCAGGCCGCTTCTGTACAACTCAATAATGGCATCCGTGGCCTTTAGGTCTGTGTCGTAGTACGCCTTGCTCAGCGGTTTCGGGAAACGCGCGTTACCCACAACCCTGAACCGCTTGGCGGGGGCCCTAGGCCCCATGGGCGGGGTTTCAGGGGCTAGGAGAGGCTCGGGTCTCGGGGGCTTAAGGAACTCCACCTCTATCTCCACGGGCTTCTCGGAAAGAGCCACCTCCTGAACCTTCATTACGGTGGGGGACCAGGCGTTCTTCACGTTAACTACTCCGTAGCCTCTGACTAAGGATAACCTCATCGCTAGGACATCCTCTAGCTTAAGGTTGAGCCACGCTTCAGGCAGGTCATACGTGGAGGTGTTGCCCCTCAAGGGCGGTGCTGACGGGCCCAACGCGACCTTAGGGTAGCCGAACCTACCCACGAAAACCGACGGGGGTGAGGACCCAAATAACGAGTCCTTGGAGAGTTTTGAGTGTGTCTTAAGCATTGATAGAGTGACAGCTGCCCTAGCCCTAGCGAGTATGGGGCAGTAGGGCTTACCGCATAAGTACTTAGCGCCCCTGCATAGGAGGCAGATGCTGGCGTTCACCATGACTCGGTACCGCTCCCTGAGTGGTACTTGGTTAGGGGAGAAATAAGAGCGCCTCAACACACGGTAAGAAAGTTATGGAGAAAAAGGGAGTGGCGTTTTAGGTGTCGCTAGCACCTTAGTCCTGCACTGTTATGGCGCCCTCTGGGCAGACGGACTCGCAGACCCTGCAGCCAATGCAGGCGTCTGGGTTCACTACCTTCGCCTTACCTTCCTGAATCTCAAGCACGCCTTGAGGACAAGAGGATGCGCAGGTTCCACAGCCAGTGCACTTCGCCTCATCCACTATAGGCCTAGGCATGGTTCACGCCTCCCAATCCAGGTCTTCATCATCTAGTACATGGTGCATATAAATAAATGTCTTACTACGACCGTTTGTCCTTACCGCTTCATTCAGTTTAAAATTATAACAAATTGTGTCTGCGGTAGGGACTTCCACCTCGCCCACAAGGACTTAGGTATCCTTATGGGGTCATGGGTGGCATTCGACCCGAACGGAACGCGGGTCACATCTACGTCCAACCCTACGGAGCTTGGAGCATAGCTCCCATCACCCCGTAGGGCTTTGAGGAGAAGATTCCAGCAGGCAACTACATCACGGTGCCATAACTCACCACTCCTAATACATTTACCAATCCTTGAACCATTACTGTAGGTTATTGGAGCGTTATGGATAGGGCACATTTTAGAGGTGTTCTTTGGGTTTACGCGAATTATCGGTACACCGTACTCTCTAGCCTTCTCCTCAATTGCTCTCTGTATTCCTCTAAAGCTTGCTTGAAATATCCTATGTCTCAACTGCCTATCCTTAACCCTCTTAATCATATTACTAACTGGCTTCCTGCCAAGCCTCTCAAGAACTATGGCGTACTGCTTCTCATAAGCAATCCTAACAATTAGGTTAGCTACCTTCCATTTAATGTCTTGTTTCTTCTCCCCCTCCTTAAGCTTCCTCATAACCTTCCTCTTAACCCTAGACTTCTTGCCGTAGAACTCATCATATCTCTCTTGAATCCTCTTCCTGCGGTAGTAGTAACCTAGTACAAGCTTCTCAGTATCGGTCTCAAAGAGGTAAGCTACGCCATCGATTAAAATAGTAATGTTGTTCTCGTTAATGTCTACGGGCAGATGACCTCTAGGCTTGAATTCCTCAACCTCTTTAACAAATACTAAATGAAATATAAGCATCCTACTTCTTTTATCAAGCCTAACCTTAACTTCACTAGCCAGTCTCCATCCTCTATTAACGTACCTCCAGTACTGTTTATGAGGTTCAAACCCTAGTGTTACCCATCCTCTATGGGTAACTACCTTAATGGATGTTAGCCCATTTGGTTTCCATAGGTGGTCATCCAACCATATACTTACCCTCCTAACTACTGGGTAATTTCTCTCAGCTAATCCAAGCCTCTTTAATCGTAAGAAGCTCTTTGCCCTCGTAGAGGCATCCTGGCAAGCAGTATATACATAATGAGAAGGTAGCTGTTGATAAAGGCTCCTCATCTCACGATACTTCAAGGCCTTAAGCTTAGCGAAGCTCTTAATCCCGTTACTCACGGCATAGAGAACTAGTTGCTCAACCATGTTACGGTACATACCCTCAAGCTCAACAAAAACCCTAAACACCTTCCTCGGTAGTCTCACACTCCTAACAACAACTGTCCTAACCACCCTAACCGTTTTTCTCAACCTCCTCTAGGAGCTTCCTAAAACCTTGAACTAACCTCCTCTTCTTACGGCTCCTCATACCATAGAGCTTACCAGCAAATGAAGTAACTATAGCTAGTAAGTCTTCAATCAGTTCTTGATAAGCGTCCTTGGCCTCTTCGCCATAAACGACCTCTACGTGCACACCATACTGCTTGAAGAAGTACTCAAGGTACTCGAAACCAAACCTCGTAAGCCTATCCTTGTATGTTACAACAATCGCATCGACCTGTCTATTTATTACATACTCAAACAGTTTCGTTAACCCCCTACGATTAGTCTTAAGACCACTAGCTACATCACTTAGGATATCAACAACCCTATATTCTTTAGCAGAACAGTACTGTACAAGATACTCTATTTGTTTTTCCAAATCCTTCTTTTTGTCACTAGAGCTTACACGAGCATAAATAATGGCTCTGATCTCCCTAAATTCTTTCTTTCCGCTTACAATTTTCTCCACTTCGCTTTCCGGTATCATCCATCTGCCAGTAGGTGTCTTCACAGCCCGAATCTTACCCGAGTAAATCCACCTCTTCAAAGTAATGAAACTAATACCAAGACGTTCACACGCCTTTCTCGGCGACAACAACCTCTCCGACATTCACTATTTCCCGATATAAAAAGATACAATTTGAAATACTTATAGGTTTTGCCCCCTACACTTAAAACAATTTTAACTACGTTCCCGTGAAACTTACATGCAGTAATACTCAACCACTGGAAAGCAGCAGGAGCACTCGCAGCACCTCCTCCCTCGCTTGCTTGTTGCTAAGCGCTTCCGCCAGTAGTTTGCGGGCGTTGCTCTCCCTTCCCTTCATTATGTCTGCGCACACCCTCCTCAAGACAGCGTGCGTGACCATCCCCTCAAGGCAGGCTCGCCTCATGAGGCCTACCCAAGCGGAGTCCGACTTACCTAGCCTAGGCCCACGCGCGAGCCCAGGCACTCTAACTTCTCCGAAATTCCTGAGTGTACGCAGTGTGGCGTTAATCACGTATGCTAGAAGCACTGACGCCGTAATGCTCATTACGAACGTCGTAACCGATGGGGCTTCATTATATGAAGTTAAGAGCACGTAGTAGTACCTGTAAGGGTTAATGAGGGCCGCCACGATCTTCGGTGCTGGCTGACCACTACTTAAAAGCTTGGATAGGCTCTCAGGTTTCAGGATGTAGGGTTCCGCATCGATGACGGCTACCGTCGCTCCCCGGACACTAACTTTGAGGAGCGTAAGTAACTTCACGTAAGGGTTCAGGAGGCTGGGCGGCGTCAGCGCTGTGTTAGTGAATATTGTTCCGTCACCGAATACGTAGACTGTTATGGGTCCCCTGTAGACGGCGGCTACGGGTGTGTGGCCAGCAATGGCTAGGACCTTGGCGTCGCCCCACACCTTAAGGGGTGATGCGTAGGCGTACTCCACACTTACGTTCTCGCCACCAACACTAATGCTTACAGTGAACGAGGGTGACCCGTTAATAATGAGTTCCTGACCTTCAATCCTTATGGGTATGTTGAGGGCTTCGAGAACCGCGTTACTGTACACGCCCTCATCAGCCACGATAAGGACGTAGCCCTCCCGAACGAGTTCGGAGATACCCTTAACTTCCTGCTCGTTGAGGGGCTTCGTAGGTGAAATTAAGAACACTATTCCCTTGCCTTTAGGGAGGGTTACGTGTCCCCAGTCAAGCACCACTGCGGTTCTCATCGATAAGTTCCTTGATAGTATGTTGACAAGTGCTGACGTGCCGTCCCACTCACTATTGAGTGGTGACGCACCAACGTATGATAGGCCAGCAGTGTTTGGTTCCAGCATTAGCGCTAGTAGGAACGCTATTATGAATAGGAATAGCGTGAATCCCTTCCTACCTCTCGTGGCGACCCACCTCAATCACGTAGGATAGGATCGCTAGTCCTGAGATCAGGGCCACGACCGACATGACGTACTTACCGAAACCCGCGGCAATAACTGCGGACGCGAAGAAAGCTATCGCCACGGCTATCGACACGAAAGTAACTGTGCTTGAGCGCAAGCCTTGCGAACCTTCCTTATCACCAGGCAAGACTCCTTATCACCTCCTCGATAAACCGTAGCGTATTGCCTAGGCCAACGATGTCCTCCCTTTTCAGGAGGGCTATGGAGGCGGCCGCGCAGGCCAGGAGGAGAGTCACTAGCCCCGTACGGTACCTCCCCGCAACAAGCAATATAGGGGAGGCAACAAGCACCGCTATAATGGTGGATAGCACCGCCGGTATTCCCGCGAGAACTAAGGCCCTAGTGATTAAGGCAGTCAATACTAGCCAGGTAAGTAGTTTGACGAGCTTATCGAACATCCGCCTACTGAGGCCCCTTAACCACGTTAAACCCACTGGAGCTACGTCGGTACGTAGGCCGCGGCCAAGCGCGTAGGACAAGCCCAACGCATATGACGCGATCACCGACACTAACACTACGGCTAAAGGCTCAACCAAGGTTAACGGTCGTGAAAGGAGTGAAGGAGCAGCAGCCAACGGCACGCCAACCATGAGGGCGAGGCCGCCTACGACAAGGTTTCTTGATGCATGACTTTTAACGTCACTCAATACTAGTCTGGCGATGAGTCCAACTAATGCTAGGGAAACAGCAACGGCTAACCAGAGTACCGCGCCACTACCTAGAGAGATCAAGCACACAGCCAGGGCAATTATTGAGAGGATCTGAGCACCTAACGAGAACGAAGCTGACGCCATAATGAAGGAGATCACTGCCACGTAAGGTGAGAGATTCCTAAACCCAGCAGCACTCAGCACTACCGACGAGAGGGAAAGCAGGGCGCTGACTCCGGGCCAGACCTTACTTAGTTTCAAGAAGCGTCCTCACCTCCTGCAGGAGTTCTTGAGCCTTAATGGACAGCTCTCTCGTTACCTTCACGCCAGCGTACCTCACACCCTCGTAAAGGATAGTTAGTCTAAGGAGTGCTACTCCTGCGTCTTCCCTCAGGTTGCGTAGTATCTTACTAACTATTTCCCTGTGGGTTAAGTTCGCGCGTAGTTCCACACTCGAAATCCTAGAGGCTAACGCAACGGCGTCCCAGAATTCCCTCACCACGGGCGGTAACTCACCCACCGTAACCTTACGCACGGGCTTAACCGTAACGTACCTCTGCCTAGTCCTCAGCGTCAGTATGAGGGCCGCGAGCACCGCCACAGCAAGGAACGGTGTAAGGAGGGACACTAAGTAGGGGCTGGAGATAATGACACTACTTCCAGCTCCTGCAACCGTATGTACGCCTCCTTCGGCCAGGGTTAGAGACCACCACTTCGTACTTACCGGGTACGTTGGCGGGGTGGGTAGACTCACCGACTTAACGACCTCAACCAACGCGCTCACTACTGGAGACGCAGCGTAATTCGCCGAGGAAGCACTCTGACCTACTGATGGGGTTCTTGACTCCTCGCTGACCTGGAAGGGATTAGTGAGTTGAGGCCTTACCCAGTGCTTGGGTATTGGGGACCTTTCCTCATGTGCCGTGCTTGTGCCGACGTTGGGGGTGCCTTGTCCTCCCGGGCTTTGAGGGGCTCCCTGAGCTTCGTTAGGAGATACTGTGAATGCGTTGAGGTTGAACGTCTCACCGCTTGATGCGGCCGTCTCTATCGCTTTAACTATTTCGTCAACACTCATGTTACGTAGCGCGCTGAGCGGCACCTTACTCACGGCGCCGATCACTGCGGACACGGGTACCTTACTGAGGATCTCAACAGCTTTAGGTCCGAGCCGCTCGAGTACTGCGACGGCCTTAAGTATGTCCTCCGCATTCACCGTTACTCCACTACTTACCTGAGGTGCCCCTAGGTTCGGGGGCTGACCTCCCTCACTAATTGCTTTAGGAGGTAGCTGGCAAGCCATGTACGCTGCCGCTATTAATGACGTGTTCTCCGCTGTTTCACGCATGATTGAGTGCGCATAACGATAGTGGTGTGTTGCTAGTGCTTCCTGGAATGCCGCTATGGCTGTTAAGGCCTTAAGTGCTGTTGAGCTATTCCCCTGCGAGACCCTCGCCACGCTTAGAGCAACGTAATTGAGTGCTACTTGGCATGAAGCCCTATCAGTGATCGCGTCCCACATGGTCTTCGATGAATTCACTATTCCCTGTGACACCATGTAGTTTATTGAGGCATTGATCGCCTTCACCACATCCTCTGCGCTGACTGTGGGGCTGAGTCCGGCAAGCACCTTCAGTGCTTTGAGCTGTAGGCCCCCAATGAGTAGTGCGTACTTACTTGGGCTGGTCACCTTCCTAAGCATTACGTTACCTAACTCTGTTGGACTTAAATTACTTGCCAGTGGAGTGGTTGGCTCGCCTAATCCCCTTAACCATGACTTAAGGATGCCTAATGCAACTATCACTGATGTTGCTTCATGAGCAACCTTATCACTATGCCTTGGGGCTGGGTAGCCGTAGTAGGCATTGGTTGGGAGTGGGGTGACAGTCGCTAGGATAGTTAAGCACAGTAACACCGTCAGCCCGGTTGCTGAGGCCCTGATCAACGTCATTGCGGGCGTTAGCCCTGAGATATAAGGGCTTCGAACGAATTATGTGTTTGGTGAAGGACTTAGGTGACGTTAACTGCGTCGCTGATTAATAGGGTGGTGAGGGGATCCTCGAGCGTGCTTGTCGGGAGAGAACGGGAAGTGAAGCTATTGATGATCGCGATAATCGCTGACGGGCACGCCCTAGTCGAAGGAATACCAGGGACCGCCAAGACGTTAATGGCTAAAACAGTGGCACGCCTCCTGAATCTTTCTTTCAGGCGTATTCAGTTTACTCCTGACCTACTGCCTGCTGACATCATCGGTACCCGTGTTTTCGATCCTTCCCGCGGTGTCTTCGTCGTTCGCGAAGGCCCGATCTTCGCTAACATCGTGCTAGCCGATGAGATAAACCGTGCATCACCAAGAACACAGTCAGCACTACTGGAGGCAATGCAGGAGAAGCAAGTGACCATAGAGGGAGAAACCAGGCCCCTACCAGATCCGTTTACCGTAGTGGCCACCATGAACCCTGTGGAGTTAGAGGGCGTGTTTCCTCTGCCGGAAGCGCAACTAGATAGGTTCCTCATCAAGGTTAGCGTAAACCAGCCCTCGAGAGACGAAATGAGGACCCTCCTGCTCAGGGGTTCGTGGCGTATTGAGGAGGCGTTCAATTCGTTAAGGCCTGTAGCTGGCCGTGACGAGATCCTTGCATGCCGCAATGAAATTAAGGAGGTGAGGGCTGAAGAACCGGTAATGGAGTACGTTACGAGGATTTACGAGGCATCACGTAATCACTCAGCCCTAAGGCTAGGGGTAACGCCGCGTGGCGCCTTAGTACTCCTTCGCGTGGCCAAGGTTTTTGCCTTGCTTAACGGCAGGAAGTACGTGATTCCAGACGATGTTAAGGAGGCGGCCCTCCCTGCCTTAAGTCATCGACTCTTCCTCAAGCCGGAATTCCTTGCTGAAGGTTTACGCGGGGAGGACATAGTTGAGGACCTGCTTAAGCGTGTGGAGGTACCTAGGCCTTGAATAGTGTGGAACACCAGGTGAGTGCCCGAGTAACAGGTGTTGGGTGGGCCCTTATATTAGTAGGGCTTACATCCCTGCTGGGAGCGTTGCTTGACTCACCCTTCAGGTCCTTCCTAACGTTACTGGCGGTGGCTGCTTTCACCCCATTCTTTACTGCACTAGGTATCTCGGTAAGCACCTCGGGCATTAAGACAGCGGAGGTTGATACTGAACCTATCGACGCCGTGATCCCCGAGGGTAGTGTGGCGTGCGTTAACGTGCGTGTTAAGTCACCCATTCTCCGCGTAAGTAGGGTTTCGCGGGCCGTGCTAGCTGCTGACCCAGGCATTAACGTTGCGTTACGTGACGTCAGGTTACTGGGGGATGATCGTATTGAGCTGTTATTCGGTGTTACGGGTAGGTTAGGTAAGCATAGCCTGGGCCCGTTGTTCCTGCGCTTAGCAGTATTAGGTGGGGTAGTGGTGCTTGAAGGAGCGCTGAATGTCACGGCTCAAATTAGGGTAGCGCCAACGAGCCTGGCAATGATTACTCACCTAACACCTCCGGGTATACGGTACGCAGGCACCATGCCAGCGGGGGTGTGCGGCGCTGGCACCGAGTTCCTTATGGTGCGGGAGTACTTTCCAGGAGATGATACGCGTAGAATAGACTGGAAGGCGTACGCGAGGACAGGGAGGTTGGCTGTTAAGCTTTTTGAGAGGGAGGCAGCGCAGGGGGTTATCCTGGGCGTAGCGATCCATGACGGATTTTTCCATGGTAAGCCATCGGCCTTCGAGGTTCTCGCGAAGGAAGTGACTTACCTAGCCACTTCCCTCATTAAGGCCGGGCTATGGGTTAAGCTGGCTATAAGCACAGAGTATGGGGTGCTCATAAGTGAGAAGGCCTCATCACTATCAACAATCAGCAATGTTCTCCAAACACTCGCATCGGT
>JAMOOZ010000068.1 GCA_027064885.1 Desulfurococcales archaeon | reverse complement strand
AGTGACGGTCATTGCTAGGGCGTGGGATATCCCTAGCTCGACGGCGTTCTGCAGTGCCTTGATCGCCCTCTCCCAAGCCCCGTCAACTCCTCTGAACTTGTCATGCTTTCTTGGGTTGACGCTGTCGACTGATACCTCAACATACCTTAGACCAGCGCGCTTTGCCTCAAGTAGCTTCTCCTTATCCGCAAACACCCACCCATTCGTGGCTACCGCGGGGTACATGCCTCGCCTTGAGATCTCCTTAATGATCGTTAGGAAGTGCGGGTGAATCGTTGGCTCACCACCGCTGAGCGCTACGGCAGCTACCCCAGCCCTGTCGAGCTGTGCTACGACGTCTAGTTTCTCCTCAAGGCTTAACTCGTTGGGTAGGGGCTTACCTGCGGTCTGGTAGCAGTGCTTGCACCTGAAGTTGCAGAGGTTTGTGAAGTTCCAGACTATTAGGAAGGGTGCGGGCATCTTCTGCGGGACAGTTATGCCGTAAAGGGCTATCCCCTTAAGCACTAGCGTGACTCCCCTTCTTACCGCAGGGTCTTTCAGCGCTCCCTTAGCCTCCTCCACGTCACCTTTAAGCATGTTAATGCCGAACTTAAGTAGCGACCTAATTAACCCGCTGAGGAACCTAGCCCCCACAGGGCAACTCACTGCCTCACCCGCGAAGGACGCTAGGGCATGGTAGAGTATGGGTTCATCTATCTTGACCCCGTCGCCATAGACGCAAACTTCATTCCTTGTTGCTTGTCTGAGGAAACCTCTGACGGCGGGGTTACCTAGCACTAGCCTCAGCGTGGCTAGTAGGGCCCCAACACCCCCTCTCTTACCGTTCTCCTTTCCACTCACGTTGCTTCACCTGAGGATGTATTAGAATGTTCAAGAAATAAGGACCCCCTACCATGAAGACTGTGTAAACCCCTCCGAAGCCCTATCATAATAACCTCATTGTCTTTAGGAAAGTCAGCTAATGCAACGAAGGTTAAAACCTCACGTATTAATGAAGGAGTTCCTGAGGACGGGACACCTAATGAAGAGTGCTTCTATGCTGTCAGGGAGAAGAGGCACAAACACCCTTGAGTAATCCCAGCTCCTAAGCATCCGCATAGCGCATTCGATGACGCCGTTGATGTCGGGCTCCCCATTACCCGTAAGGAGCTCCCTAATAAATGACAGGATCTTCTCGAAGCTCTGCGGCTCCTTCCTAGCTATTAGTGAGAGTACGTAGAGAGCATTGATCTTTATCACGTCATTACCTACTTTCCCGACAAGGTAGATGTAGAGCGCCGGGATATTAGTTAACTCTACGCAGCGCCCGCGGAAGTGCTCCCTCCTATCGAACACGTCCATGAAGAAGTCCAGCTCCGGCGTGGCGAATAAGCACCTCCTATGAACCTCCGGAAGCAACCAGTACTTCACGTCACCGTACTCGTAGATTACGTAGGTATTCTTCGAGTAGATGTTCGCGAGGGACCAGAACCTCCTAACCCTGAAGTTAGAGAATCCTAAGCACTTCCTAAGGAATGTCGAGGTCACTGCAGGAACGTCCCTGCACGTCACGCCGTACTCAACGCATTTAGTGACCTGCTGCTTAATGCCAGCTAATGTAGCTAGGAGGAACTCACGCAACGCTACCTCAGTCACCTTCTTCCTATTACCCAAGGTCGGCACCTTCACGCATTGCTTCCTGCACGGTTTTCCAGGCGTGTACGTCTACCACTATACCTTATCTGTTCCTTTTAAGGTAAATTTGAAGGAGAAGTAATTAAGAGTAATTGTTCCTTAAGCCCGGGTAACGCTGATTGGGGATTTCCTTAAATAAGACTGTGAGGCATGCGGGTATCGGTGGTTAGTCACCCACCCAAAGCGTCTCCCTTAAGTTCTTGAAGTGTTGGTCTCCTGTCACCACCTTAGCCCTCATCCTGCGTGCGGTCGCCAGTACTATGGCGTCGTTAAGACTTGGTTTCTGCTTTAGTTTTTGTTTTCTTGAGTGCTCAAGTAACTCCAAGTATGCTTCCCTAACCTCTAGCGCCAACTCTGCATCAATAGGGATTATGGTTGAGATGTTGGCAATGACCTTAAGTTTTTCACTTACTGCGTCCCTCGAGAATCCTTCGCGGAGGTACTTCCTAGCTATCTCGGCCAGAACTATTGAGGGAGTGTAAACGCCTCTAGCAGACAATAAGTACCCCTTAACTGCTTCCCCCTTAGCAGTTCCTCTGAAGTACTCTATCCAAGCATAAGTGTCTACCACTATGTTAGAGTTCCCTATCCTCACCGCGATCCTCCTCACTGAAAGCTTTGACTCTGCCCTTATCCACGCCGAAATAACTCTCCACGAGTCTCCTTCTATACTCAAGCATGAGTCTGGAAATCACGTCCTCGTAGGAATCGGCGTTGAACTTTCTTTTAAGTTCCTCAAGTAATCGCAGTGTCTTCTTAGACACCTTAATGGTTGTATAGGTTCCCACCATGCCGAGCTACGCCTCCATCTATATATGTATACCGGTATACTAATATATATTAGTGCCCGAGGCTATGTCTCACGTAATGCAGGGTGCTGGTTAAGGTAATGTGCGAGGGTTATCATGCGTCGAGAATTGTTTGGGGTGAGAGGTTAAGGGGCGATGAACTTCATTCTCTCCATGACGGCATCCAGCGCCGCGGATAGGATTAACGTTATTTCATCGTCCTTACCAGCACTTAAGAGTACTTCATTACCAATTAATGTGGCCCCGCAAGGGAAGAGGGTCGTTGGTCTAGCGCCGAAGTAGTCGCTGGGTCTGGGTGAGGATATAGGTTCTGGGGTTACCGCCAGTAACTCACTGTCATCACTGAGTAGGGCGGTGTAGGTGTGGTACGCCCCGTAGACGGAGTCGACGCCGTGGAATATTAGTAAGTGCTCGTTACTCGATATCGTTACCGAGCAGGTACGCCTTAACCTTGAATACCTCGTCCCTTGCCTCAATAGTCCTCTTAACCTTAGGCTTCCTTGACTTGACCTCAGCAGGTCTACGTGCGAGCACGTCCTCGGCCGCAACACCCCTGCTGCTGATGACCTTACTCAGGTACTCCACAT
>JAMOOZ010000067.1 GCA_027064885.1 Desulfurococcales archaeon | reverse complement strand
TTATGGCGGGCCCGCCGGGATTTGAACCCGGGACCTCCGGCTCCGAAGGCCGGCGCCCTGTCCTGGCTGGGCTACGGGCCCTGTTTTAGGTGTGTGTTTGGGGAATTAAGTTTGTGTTTGGGGGTGTGCTTACGGTACTGGCTTGTTGAGGCGTTCGGTGCATTATTGTTGGGGGATTGGGCTTTCTTCAGAACTTGTACTCGGTGATGACTTCCTTTTTCCTTAGTAGGTTTTTGAGTGGTTGTAGGGCTATTAGCGCGCCTATTCCTGCCCCTATGAAGGGTCCTATTAGTTCGGTGGTTGGGTATATGTATAGGTCTACGATCGCGCCTGCCGCCGCTCCTGATGCTATGGTTGCTGCGGCTACTGCGGCGTTGAATGCTCGGGCTGCTACGCGTATTGGTGCTTCAGCATATATTACGGTGGCGTTTGAGGCGTCCACCACCGCAGGCCATTCCTTGCGGGCGTAGCGGTACTTCATCACCCATATTGGGGCATGGATCAGCGCCCTGAACTCCGCCTTAACTTCCCTTAAGTTGATCTTGCCTTCCCTGCACTCATCGCTTAGCGTTACGCCCACCACCGCCTTGCCTGATGTTTGGGCCCTGCGTAGCGCTTCCTCTATGCTTAGGGTTAGTGGCGCGTACCTACCTTCACTGCTTGGTGTTGGTTTGAAGGGTTCCCTACCAACTGAGGGCGGGGTGTAGAGTTCGGAGAGTAGCTTGTTCATCGCTTCGTTCGGGCCTGCGGGCACGTGCTTGAGGAAGAATTCCTCCACAACACTCATGTCGTTAGGTAGGTCGTCATGCATGCATTCGCCCGCGGCCTCCACGGCGAGCTCGTATATTGGGTAGATCACTAGGTTCGCGGACTCTAGCGTGGCCTTCCTGTTCAGATCCTTCGGGGTGGTGTAGCGTAGGGTGATGTAGTCCAGCACTGCGTCGAATGCTTCGGAGGACGGCACGGTTGCTGGAAGGGCGTAGTGCTCCCCTAGCGCCTCCCCCGAGTTCTTGTGGAAGGTGTACCCGCAGTAGGGGCACGTGACGTACGCGGCGCCAAAGCCTTCGGGCACGTTGATGGCGGCGCCGCAGTAGGGACACTTAAACCCTTCACCGGTTTTGATGCCCATATGCGCTCATCCCACGGACTCGGACACCTTTTCGTGACCCCACCACGCTATCGCTCCCGCCAGGACTAAGGGTATCAGCGCTAACCTATCGTCGATGTTTAAGTCAGCTGCGAACCCCACTAAAGCTAAGGACATTACGGTGGCGAAGGCTGATGCCGTGCCGAGTAACGCCGTCCTCAACCTAGAGGTTATGGTGTCGGGGACCTTAAGCGAGAGCACCTTCCCTGAGTACCCGTCGATGCTGGCACTCATGGTGACGTCCCCCACCCTATACTTAATGAGCCATAAGGGCATGAAGGCAGAGGCAAGAACCTCACTCAACTCCACCTTAGCTCCGAAGAGCGTTACCTCCGTCGCCCCAGTCTCGAATATCGCGCTCCTCCGGGCTTCATCATGCGCGCGTTCCTTTCCTTCAATGACCGCGTCCTCCACGCTCTCGTCAAAGGGTAATACATCACCTTTAACCTCAACCACGCTGCCCCAGTCAAAGGACTCGGAAGGTACTAAGGCATTCCCGCGCCACGCCTTAACCACTAACTCACTCAGCCCGCTAAACCCGTATTCCCTCGAGTTACTCGCTATTAACCCACTCACATTCTCTAAGATCCCGGAGGTCGATACGGGGCGCTCAACCCTCTGTACACGGATCGATGCATGAGACCCTACGCTCGCGTCAGTCGTGACGTACTCCACTACCTTGCCCTTGAACACGTACCTAACACGCCACCTGACGAGGTGGTAGGGTACGTAGATGAGTTTAGCGGACTCAACCACCGCCCTCTCCCTGACCACCTTAGATACTCTTAGCTTCGGGTTCCGTAGCTCGGTCAGGAACGAGTTAATCGCTTCGTCCCTGCCGATCGCCTTGAGGGTGAAGGTCTTGAAGCCCGGGTCACTGAATTCCCAGTACCCGCAGTAAGAGCAGTAGATTAAGGGTGAGCCCGGCCTAACCCTCAGTGGGGCCCCGCAGATAGGGCACTTGAACACCCTCAAGTGCTTGCTGACTGCGCGCCCCATAACTCGCTAACCGATTGGATGCTTAACTGCTGAGATTAAAAACAGTTTACGTTAAGAATACTTCCGCTTCTAAGCCGAGCCACGTGCTACGTCTTAGGCACCAACTCTAAGATCTGGCCGTTGAATACGGAGCCATCCTTCATGTTAGCATGCATATGTATGAGGACCCACACGTTCGGCGAGATCTCAGCCACGGTTGACTCCATGTCACTCACTATGCTGTCCGTGTCAGCAACGTTCTTAGCAGTGACTGAGTACGCCCTATATGAGTGACCGCTTATGCTCACTGTGGTTGGAGTCACGCTAGTTACCTCCCACCCTGCCTTTACGGCTGCCGCGGTTTCTCCAGCTATTTTCAAGTGTATATCGCCAACGTGAGCGTACGGCATAAGGAGGGCGCTGGCATGCCTTAAGACCTGCTGGCCGTACATTTCTGCTAGCTGACCCTCAACGGTCTGCCCATCCGCGTCTATCCTGACTACTGTAGAGTAGTCCTTACTCATCCATAGGGTAAGGTTCCCCTGCTCATTTTCTTTATTGCTAGTAACGATGAACATCACCTTCACAGTATCTACGCCTCCAACGTTACCGCCAGGCCCTTGGGTCATGGTCACGGTAACGTTTGTTTCATCACCCGTCGTTTTATTCATGTAGTAGACGTTCAGAATTATTCTTTCGTAATTCTTGAGTATCGTCTCTATGGTTAGGGCCTTAACGTTCACCTCCTGTGCAGGCGTCGTGGTGGTTGTAGTTGTTGACGTGGTTGTTGTTGGCGTGGTGCTTGACGTAGTGGTTGAGGAGGTCGTGGTTGACGAACTCGTAGTTGAGGTAGTGGTTGATGTAGTGGAAGTTGATGAGGTTGGGGTGGTTGTGGATGTGGTGCTTGAGGGGGTTGTTGAGGAGGTAGTGGTGGTAACGCTTGTGGTTGTCGTTGTTACTGACGATGTTGT
>JAMOOZ010000066.1 GCA_027064885.1 Desulfurococcales archaeon | reverse complement strand
GAATACTTATATATCCCCTTTATAAATAAGGGTTTCCCTCACGCCCTTCCTGAGCGTGGGCATAATGAGGACACCATTGGAAATACTCACTAGCAAACCAATCCACGCGTAAAACTTCCAAAGAATAAATGACAATTCATTTGGGTTAATTCAGTTTTGTGGTGTTGTGATATCGGGTTGTTTCTTTTTTCTTTTTCCGCACTTTAGTGGGGGTGCTATGAGTTTAGTTCCTGATATCGGTTTGGGATGCGTGATTGTGTGGTTGGGTTATCGTTCCTCAAGGTCCTTATGGGTGGGGTGGTGGTGATGGGTTCCTCTGTTCGTGTGGTGGTTGGTGGGTTGGTTGCGGGCCTAGTGGTCATGAGTGTGTTGGCTGGGTTCCTGTGGGTTAGCTTGAGTGACTTGAGGGTTAAGTACGGCGTGTTATCAGCTAAGTACTCGGGCCTTGAGGAGAAATATAGTGGGTTGAGTAGTAAGTACTCCGAGCTCCTCGCCAAGCATGAGGGGCTTGTGAGTAACTACACCGCACTGAAGAGTAAGTACGCGGGCCTCACTACCTCGTACAGTAAGTTGAGTGAGGAGCATGAGGCGTTACTGCGTAACTACACCTCCCTTAAGGGGGCGTACTCGGCGCTTAAGGCTAGGTACGCGGAGCTGAATTCGACCTACGTTAAGCTCATGGCGAAGCATAAGGAACTCACCGCTAAGTACGAGGAACTTAAGGCCGAGTTCAACACCCTCTCCAGAACCTACTCCTCCCTACTAAGCAACTACACGGGCTTAAGGAACGCGTACCTGAGCTTGAAGAGTGAGTACGGCGAGCTTCAAGGGAAGTACTCGAGCCTCAGTGATGAGTACTCGGCGCTGCAGACGAGGTACGGTGACCTCCTCAATGCTGTTGAGGTGTTGATGAATGTTACGGGGGAGCGTGCGGGGCTTATTAATTCGTTCAAGCCTAACTTCATTGATTGGGAGTCGTCTCTAGTGGTTAAGGCTGTGAAGTCCGTTAACTTCAACGCGTACTCAGATCCTTACGAGGCGATACTGAAGTGGATCGTTAAGCACATATACTACAACTCGGACACGCCTGAGGTTGTGGTGACGTCACCCAACGCAACCTACGAGTGGGTCACTGACTACTACCAGTACGCGAGTGAGACCCTACGTGAAGGGTACGGGGACTGCGAGGACCAAGCGATACTGACGGCGGCAATGGTTGAGGCTTACTGGAGCATGGAGTACGGGGACACCTACCTACTATGGGTTGCTGAGACCGTAGTGACTTACGAGGGCGTCAAGTACGGGCACGACTTCCTAATAATACCCTTCCAGGGAGGCGAGATAGCTATACTGGACCCCGCACTAGACATCTACGTGCCACCAACAAACACCTTAACCGCGCTGCAGGAGTATGAGGAGTTAAGCGGCATACACATAACGTACGTGTACGGAGTGTTCAGCCCCTGGAGATACTATTACGTAGGGGCAAGCACCCTCAACGAGTTCGCGCAGTGGCTCGACACCCACTAATCCTCGGGGGTCAGAACGTGTTTTTCACTAACCAAACACGCTCCCTCCCCCTTCAACTCATTCCTTAATTAACGGGGGTGATCACGTGCCCCGCCCGCGTAGGAGGTTTAGGAGGAGTCCCTCAGGAGGGGGTGAGGGAAAAGCGGTAATTATTGTGTCAAGGTACTGGCCCCCGCCCAAGTTGGTGAGGGACTTAGCTATGCATTGCTTCGGGGAGGCTAAGGTTGATCTGCATGTTGTGGAGCCCCCTATGGATGGGGATTACGTTAGGTGGGAGTCCGTGCTTAAGGAGGTTGAGTCCCTCTACTACCTCCACGAGGGTAGGGTCGCCGTGGCTGTCATACCTGTTGGGGTCGAGACCGGCTTCATAGTTGCGTTGAGGGAGGAGTGCGAGATCCTTGGACTTAAGGTATTCCTAGCCCTAGTTGCTGAGGAGGGGGTGATTAAGGGGATGAGGGGGAGGTCGCGTAGGAGGGTTTTCGGGCCGAGGCACCGCAGGTACGTATACTTAGGGCTCTCGAGGGAATGGATCGTGGGGGTCATGCCTCTCGACGCTGACTTAGACTTGAGGCTTGACTTCAAGGGATTCCGGTGAGACCCGTAGTGAGGTTAAATTTAGGCGGTGTAATTATGTTCATGTGTGGTACCGTGAGGGATGAGGTCAAGAGATGGTTGAGCGAGGCTGAGTGGGACTTAGGGAACGCAGAGATCCTTTACCGTGAGGGGCGCTGGAATGCCACGGCCTTCTATTCTCACCAGGCGGGTGAGAAAGCGGTTAAGGCGTTGCTGTATTCTGTGAATGAGGCACCGTGGGGGCACAGCGTTAGGATCCTCCTTGAGAGGTACTTTAAGAAGGCAGGTGTGGGGCGTGATGAGGGCCTGCTGAGGTGTGCTAGGGAGCTGGACATGCATTACGTACTGTCACGGTACCCGAACGCTCACCCAGCAGGTACCCCGCACGAAGCGTATGATGAAGCGACCGCTAGGAAGGCCCTTAATGCTGCCAGAAGGATAATTGAGTACGTTAAGGAGGTGTTACGGGCTTGACGGCCGAGCATGAGTTGCTTGAGGAGGCGGTTAAGAGGCTCGTGAGGGAACTGAATGCTAAGGCTGTGATACTGTTCGGGTCCAGAGCTAGGGGTGACTGGGCACCTTGGAGCGACTACGACCTACTAATAATCGCCGAGTTTAGGAAAGGAAAGTACTTAGATAGGGTGAGGAAAGTGCTGGAACTCCTTAAGGATGTGCCGTTAAGTATTGAGCCACACCCCTACACGCTCAATGAAGCTCTAGAGATGCTGAGGAAGGGAAACCCAATCATAGTGGATGCCCTGGAGGAAGGTAAGGTACTCTACGAAACACCGGAGGTACGGAGGCTCAAGGAACTCCTAACCAAGATGAAAGAGAAAGGCTTGAGGAGGTCCGAAACAACAATAATACTGCCAGCAACCACGTAAAGGACGGCCTTAAGCCTCACACCCTCCCATGTTTGTGTTGAAGCCCCAGAAACTGCTTACCCTTCACACGCTTTAACGGAACCGCTAATCGAGGATAGCACGCGAAAAACCGTAAG
>JAMOOZ010000065.1 GCA_027064885.1 Desulfurococcales archaeon | reverse complement strand
CTCCCAGTGCTGTGCTCGCGGGGCTCAGCACGCCTAGCGCTACTACTAGGGCCCATATCACGGGTATTGCCTTCCTGAGGCTTGACTTCACGTATTGCTCACCCCCGTGAACTCCTACGCGGTGGTTCGATATTAAAAACCCCTAAGGAACGTTCCGTGTTCCACGGGGTTCAGAACGGAACGCCTCCTCATGCTTCCTCACCTAACCTCTTCAGCCCCTCCTCAGTTATACTAAGGTACGTTCTCCCTCCCTTGTCCTCCTTACTTATCAGTCCTAACCTCAGTAGCTTCTGAACTCTCCTCCACACGACAGATTTGCTCAGCCCTAGCTTCCTAGCGAGTGAGGATATGGTTTCCGTGCTCTCCTTAAGGGCTTTCAAGATCTCGTAGTCGCGTTCATCAAGCTCCTCAGCACGTATTAACTCACCCATGCTGGTGGTTGCGCTACTATGCTTCGCTCTTCGGGCCCTTAATGTAGCAACCGAGATAATTGTGGCGATGATGACTATCGCTATTGACGCGTATACCCATGCTGTGTTGCCTTGGCTTGGTTGTGGTTTAGTGGGGGTGCTTGAACTTGACTGCGTGGTTTGCTGGGTGCTGGTTGCTGACGTACTTGTTGTTGTGCCTGAGGTTGATGTGGGGGAGGTTATTGTATTGGGGGTTGTTGGTCTGGATGATGTTTGTGTCGTGGTTGAGGTCGTGCTTGTGGTGATTATTGTCGTGCTGGTCGAGAATGGGCTGGCTGCTCCGGTTGCGGTAGTTGAGGTGCTAGTTGTTGATGTAGGGGTTCTTATGGTGGTAGTGCTCGAGATTGTTGGTGTGGTCGTCGTTGTAGTTGCTGTGGAAGTGGTTGACGTGGTCTGTGATGTTGGCGGGGCTGGAAGGGTGAATTCTATCTCATAGGTTCCTGGGTTTGAGTACTCGATCACTATCTGGTTTCCGATCATCTTGATCGATGATGGGGTCCCATTGAAGTACAGTAAGGCTGCCCCCTTGGGTAGCCTAATGGTTGCAGGTCCTCCGGGGCTTATGACGTCCTTCACTAGACCTCCTGAGGCCTCACCCACGATCGCTTCATACCTTACGTATAGTTGGGTTGACTGATTAGCAGGTATTGCCTGCACTACCGTTATGCCTACTATGCTCGTAGGTATGATATTGCCCTTCTCGTCGATGGCGATTAAGGATTCCGGCACTATGCCGGGATCCACTCTTACGTAGATCGTGGATTGCCCGGTCACGTTACTTACTATGATGTTCACGTCAGCGGTTCCATCAGTTCCTAAGGTGTAGACATATGTTCCGGTTGCTGGGGTCTGCGCTCCTAAAGGTGGTGAGATTATGAGGAGTATCAGTAGTAGGGCAAGCGATGCAGGCATGAAGGTCTTCACTAATATTCTGGCTTTCACAGTGTCACCTTGTGTTTTACTTTACTGTTTTAACCAATAAAGTGTTGATGCACGTTTTGAGAAAATTCAGTAAAGGAACTGAGTCCATGCCGCCGGAATAAGTGCGTTTCACATATTATCACGGTATGCATCATCTTGATGTGGGAAAGAAGTTGCGGGTGTTCGGGTTCAGCGTTAAACCCTTCGTGATCGGGATGGTTCATGTAGGACCCCTGCCGTCAACTCCGCTGGGTTCTGGGACGAGTTTAAACGACGTTATCGAGAATGCTGTTAGGGATGCACGTGCCCTTGAGGAGGGAGGTGTTGATGGGATCATGGTTGAGAACTTTTATGATACCCCATACCCCAAGGATGTGGCGGATCCGGCGACGGTCGCGTCCATGACCCTCATAACTAGGGAGGTAATGAGGAGCGTCTCGGTCCCTGTGGGTGTGAACATACTCAGGAACTGCGGCCTACAGGCATTGGCCGTAGCGCATGTCTGCGGCGCGTCCTTCATAAGGGTTAACGCCCTTTCCGAGGCCGTAGTTTCAGATCAAGGGATCCTTGAGCCGATTGCATACGAGTTAATGCGGTATAGACGGTACCTTAGGTCGCAGGTCGCTGTGTTCGCAGACGTACATGTAAAGCATGCGGCGCCGCTGGCGTGGAGGCCTCCCGAGCTAGTGGCTAGGGAAACTGTTGAGAGGGGAGGGGCTGACGCAGTAATAGTGAGTGGTGCTAAGACGGGAGCGCCGCCAGATGTTAAGGAGGTCGAGGTCGTTAAGAACGCGGTCAAGGTGCCTGTCATAATCGGTAGTGGCACTACCCCTGAGAATGTTAGGGAACTCCTCAGCGTGGCTGACGGAGCTATAGTGGGGACTTACTTTAAGGAAGGTGGTAGGGTCTCGGTGGGGCGTGTGGAAAAACTCATGAGCGTTGTCAAATCCTTAAGGAGGTAGTTCCCTATTTTTAAGTGATGAGGGTCTCCTCCTACTTCTTAGACCTAATAGCCTCCAATATCTCCTTAGCAACATCTAATCGTATCTCGCCGCGCTTAAGCATCTCTTTAACCACCTCATCAACCTCATCACCCTTTGCACCAGCCGTTATGGCTAGCTGCCTTGCGTGAAGCTTCATGTGGCCCTTCTGGATCCCTTCAGTTGCTAGGGCGCGAAGGGCGGCGAGGTTCTGGGCTAGGCCTACAGCACCCATCACCTCAGCTAACTCCTTAGCTGTTTTAATGCCGAGTATCTTTAACGCTATCTTAGCTACGGGATGGACCCTAACCGCACCACCTATCGTGCCGACAGCCATAGGCATCTCCAGGTAACCGACTAGATCACCGTTCCTATCTTTCTCCCACACGCTTAGGGGCTCGTACCTACCGTTTCTCGCTGCGTAAGCATGGGCTCCGGCCTCAAGCGCCCTAGTATCCTGCCCCGTTGCTAACGCGACCGCTATCACACCATTCATTATTCCTTTATTGTGTGTCGCTGCCCTGTACGGGTCGGCGGCCGCGAAAGCCCAAGCATACACTATGCCGTCAACCACGTCCTCACCTCCAAGCGCGTCCTTCGGCACCCTCGTCCACGCCCTGACTAATCTCCTATCAGCTAGGTTCGAGATTATCCTCAAGTACACCTTCCCCCCAGTCCACTTCTCCAGTAGCGGAGCTACAGCCTCAGCCATTGTGTTAACGGTATTTGCTCCCATCGCGTCGCACAC
>JAMOOZ010000064.1 GCA_027064885.1 Desulfurococcales archaeon | reverse complement strand
ATATACCTTAGAGTGGAACGGCCTAAGCTGCTATGCGTCTTTCGAGAAGCCTAGGGTAGACCTAATAGTGATGTACTCCACGTCGATACCCTACCTGACAGTATACTATAAGTATGGTAACAGTTACTACGAATACACGGACAATTACATATTCCAGGACTGGATGATTACAGGATCACCTTACTATGGAGGATAAGCAAGTAAAAACAAAATGCTTTTTAAACACATCACCTAAAGCCACTCTTCAACTTCCATAATTGCTTCCGCTCGAATCTCTTTACTTTAATATCCTTCAATACTATAATGTTACATGGTGCTTCCGTAATGAGTGACAAGGAATGCAGGGTTTTCTACAAAGTCTCAGATCCTTCAAAAGCATCGGAGGGGCTTTCCCGATATAAGAAGTACGTGGACGGATTAGCTTTCGACGAAGAAAACATAGGTGCTCTCAAGGATCTCTTAAGTATTGCAGAGAAAATCTACGGCGATAAATGTGAAATATTATTAATGGAATCAAAAGAAACCCTTGTGTACGCTCTAAACACCCTAGGTAAGAGTAAATCTAGAATACTCATAGCCCTTAATGAGTTGAAAGACCTTGCCGAACTTAGGCAGGTATACGGAAACTACAAAAACATGGAGTTCGGTGTACGCGTTACTAAACCAACACTGAATTTAATGCATCTTGCGAGGCAGGGCATTAAATTCGTAGTGATACCGCCGACTTTAATAAGAGGAAGATTAATTAGCGAGGCGAAGGCGCGGAAAATCAGCGTTATTGCGCATCCTGTGAACGATGTTGCTACTTACGTGAAGCTTCTTGAATTAGGCGTAAGCGCCGTAGTAACCACGAACCCTGCAGTAAAGAGAGGAGCCAAGAAATTACTCAGGCTGTAATTATCAGCTACCCCTAATGCTCATCACCGGTCAGGGGGCATGACTCTCATCAATACCTTTAACCCTACTTAACATTGGTCGCTGACGCCTAAAACAATTTTCTATACGTTAGTCAGAGCTTAGAGTCTTCAGTAAGGTGTGTCTTAGTTTGCTTCCATTAGCTTGCGTTAATTCCGCAAGGTTTTTCAGAGGAATTATAAAGTATAGCTCTTCTCCCTCTAGTATATAGTCCCACCCAAGCTTCTGTATCCATGAACCCTCGCTACACTTAGTTAGCATACTCACAACTTCCTCCATTTTGGCAAACCCTGAGGAGGGGTCATGACAACGCATGAATGCCCTTAGTGAGACCTTTATTTTATTTTGGCCTGTTAGCGAGGCTATCTTAAGGGTGCGCACGGCATTTGACCGTAAGTAGCAGAGTAATGCGTTAATGAATGCCTGTGTTGCTCTCCTGCATAGCTCGCTACTCATATCTTGCTACCCGTGATTAAGGCATATAGAAAGTATATTAATGGAGTGACATATGATTCCACAATCGCTGCGATTAACAGTAAGATGAATATTAATTTGAACTTACTTAGAGCGTATTTAAATGCCTCAAGAGGCGCGCCTCTTTTGAGTAGAGCCTTCTTTACGAACTCAACACCTACTTTCAAGCCCAGAATGGCTGAGTATAGTATCGCCGACAATTCAATTATGCCGTGCGGTAGCAGCAATATGATATTCCTAGCGACGTCGCCGTAAGTCGCTATGGATCCTACTATGAATCCATTAAACCAAGCTATTCCTAGGGGTGCTAGTAGCGTAACACCAAGTAGTAGGTTAACTATAGCTACTCTCAAGTTATTATAGAATATAACGAACGGTAATGAAAGGAACGTTTTAACGGGGTTTTCCTTAACGAAGTCAGATACCGGTGCCAGTACCTCTTTCGTAGAGGAGGATACGCTCGACTTGTAATCAGGTGGTAGTAAAGCACCATAGAATATGGCGAGTGCAAACACAGTTAGCACTACTATTGCCTCGACCTTCAATGATGGAACCCTACATATAGATAGTCCTTGCCCTATATAGGGTTACGTTTAGGAAACGAAGATAAGTTCAGGAATAAAGACATACGTAGCTCTGGAGCTCCAAGCTAACAAATACTAAAGTTAATCGCTAGCGAGGTGATGATAGTTGCTACGAGTAATTCGGAGAGCCGGGACCGTCAGGATGGAGAGGTACCTGGCTAAGTACACCATTGAATGGTTTAGGGAGAAATATGGTAGGTTCACGCCAGCACAGCTGATGGCCATACCTAGGATCAAGAAGGGTGAAAACGTACTAATATCATCACCCACCGGTACAGGGAAGACGCTCGCTGCTTTCCTCGCATTAATTGATGAGCTGTATAGACTGGGTGAGCAGGGAAAACTTAAGGAGAAAGTATATGTTCTCTACGTCTCCCCCCTGAGAGCACTGAACAACGATATGAGGAAGAACCTAATACCACCGATTCTGGGAATCCGGGAGAAAGCAAAGGAGCTAGGGATAGAGTTACCTGAAATAAGTGTGGGTGTTAGAACAAGCGACACCACGCCCTCAGAACGGCAAAGGATGTTGCGTCACCCTCCCCACGTACTCATAACTACACCCGAATCACTAGCAATAATAATAACGGCTCCTAAATTCAGAGAGAAACTCAGGAGCGTTAGGTGGGTAATAGTAGATGAGATTCATGAACTAGCGTCCAGTAAGAGAGGCGCTCACCTGAGCCTAAGCCTTGAAAGGCTTGAGGAGTTGGTTGAGAGCAGGATACAGAGGATAGGTTTAAGCGCAACCATATCACCCCTCGAAGTTGTCGCGCAGTTCCTCGTAGGTTATGGGGACAATGGAAAGCCTAGAGACTGCACAGTCATTGATGCGAGATTCGTAAAGCCCATGAGAGTTAAGGTACTATGCCCTAAGATAGATATAGTGAGGGCCTCAGCAGCAGAAATAAATGAGGCCATATACGACCTACTTAAGAAGATAATTAGCAAGCATAGGACGACGTTGATATTCACGAACACACGGAGCGCCACCGAGAGAGTAGTTTACAAGTTAAAGAAGGTACTAAGTAGTGAGGGTGTCGCTAACGCGGATGACATAGAGGCGCATCACAGCTCATTAAGTAGGGATGTCAGGCTCGGGGTTGAGGACAGACTTAAGCGGGGTGAACTGAAGGCAGTAGTCTGTTCATCAAGCCTCGAACTTGGTATTGACATAGGCTATATAGACGCCGTCGTACTACTCAGTAGTCCAAAAAGCGTCACTCGACTAATTCAACGCGTAGGAAGATCAGGGCATAACGTAAGCGACGTAAGTAAGGGCTACGTAATAGCGGTGGACAGGGACGACCTAATAGAGGACACGGTGCTTGCCAAGCTCGCGGTAGAGAGGAAGCTAGACAGAATAAGAATCCCCGAGAAACCACTCGACATGCTAGCTCAACACATAGTAGGTATGTCGCTCGAAAAGAAGTGGAATATAAAGGATGCCTACCGGGTCGTGAAGAGGTCATTTAACTTCAGGAACTTAACGTTCGATGAGTTCATGCGTGTACTAAGGTTCCTCGCAGGCAGGTACGAAGCTTCATTCACAGGTCTTGCTGTTTACTCTAAGATATGGTTGGACGAACTCGAGGGTGTTTTCGGCAGGAAGAAGTCAGCTAGGATGATATATTACCTGAACTCAGGCGCGATACCGGATGAGGCCAAAATAAAGGTGCTTCTAGAGGGTCGCTGGTATGTTGGGAATCTAGATGAAGGATTCGTCGAGTACCTAGAGCCCGGAGATATCTTCGTGCTTGGAGGGAGAACGTATCAGTATGTGAGGTCAGAGGGAATGAAAATAATAGTGAAGCGAGCCGATAATCAGAGACCCACAGTACCAAGCTGGTTTTCCGAGATGCTCCCGCTTTCCTTCGATTCAGCCTTAGAAATAGGTAGGTTCCGGGGATACGTGAGAGATTTAATCGTTAAGCTAGGCTATGAAGAAGCAGTAAACATTGTCTCAAAACAATATAAGCTAACGAAACATGCTGCAGCTCAGATAGTGGGTTATGTATGGGAGCAAATGAAGTACACCGGAGGAATAGTACCAACGAACAAAGAGTTAGCTATTGAGATATGGGAGGACCCGCAAGTAAACGGTACTGACGTAATCTTCCATTACCTTTTTGGAAGAAGGGTTAACGCAGCACTATCTAGAGCCTATGCCGCGGTGCTAAGTAGAATCGTCGAAGCTAACGTAAGAGTAACCGTAACTGACAACGGCTTCATGTTAACTGTCCCAAGCTACGCACACATAACTGAGAACGATGTAAGGGACTTATTGGGTAGTGTGAGGAGCTCTAACTTACGATTAATACTAAGGAAAGCTTTAAGGAGAAGCGAGATACTTAAGAGAAGGTTCAGACACGTTGCAGAGAGGTCATTCGCAATACTGAAAAACTATAAGGGCGTGGAGACCAATATTAACAGAAGACAACTCAATTCCGAGACCCTCTTACGTATTGTAGAGAAAATCCCCGGGTTCCCATTATTAGAAGAAGCATATAGAGAGGTGATGGAAGACCATATGAATGTAAGTGACGCTGAGAAGGTACTCCAGTGGATGGAAGAGGGAGACGTAAAGGTCACCATATTCAGAAGCTATGATGCTCCATCCCCCTTCGCGCACAATATAGTCGCACAAGGATACAGTGACGTAGTCCTCATGGAAGATCGTAAGAAGTTACTCCTCCGCCTCTATGAGGCAGTCATACGCAAGGTTCAGGGGTGAGAGGATGGAGGAGGAAAAGGTATTATTGGTTGCTGGAACAACAAAGGATTACGTAAATGGTAAGTTAAGGATAGGTGGCTCAGCCTACTACGCATTAACGGCACTATCACACATTGATGTCGAAACAATAGTGCTAACTAACTCGTCATTCTTAAGGAAGATTTGCGGTAAGCGAGGACGACACGTTATAATTACGTCGAACCCTGAATTTGATATTATATACGAGATAACACTACCCAGAGAAAGCGGTCAGAGAGATCTAAGGTTGCGCAGCGAGATCAAAGCCTTCTCAGACCTAATAAGTAAGGTCATCGACAACGGTGCCTTAGACAGTGTCAAATCAGCATTAATCTCGCCAGTAGCCCAAGAAATTACCGTCGACGATGTGATACTAATAGCTAAGCACGTACCGCATGTAATAGTTGATATTCAGGGCTTGGTACGCATGTTTGACCCTAAGGGACGGGTATGGATCGACCATAACTTAAGTCGCGAGGTAATTCGAAAGTTACGCAAGGAAGATATCGTAATAAGGGGTGAAATTTCAGAGTTTCCGCCGGAGTGTAGAGGGCCAGCCCTAGTTAGGTGCATTGAAGGTGGTAGGGCTCGAGCAGTGCAAACCATGGGTGAAGGGCCTATCTATGTTGCATACCCGGACGGGCGCTTATGCATAGCTAACGCGCTTGACCATGCCTATGGAGACGACATAGGGGCTGGAGACGTCTTCTCAAGCATTGTCGCACTGCATCTGCAGGGTCATGATCTTAAATACGCGGTTGCGACTGGAACAGCGGCATCCTTCTTGAGGATAGCTAGGTCAAGAATACCTTGGTTCTCCAGGAAGGAGCTCTACATATTAAGCAAGAAAGTTTTAGTATGGATGCGATGCTTACAGTAGGGAGTGGCTAACGCGTTTAGTGAGGTCTGAGGTAATGCGACTGATAAGCATAATAGTGCCTACCTATAATGAAAGAGACAACATTAAGGAACTCATCAAACGTATTGATGCCTCGCTAAGGAAGGAAGGCTTGAAGTACGAAGTGATAATAGTCGACGATAACTCCCCTGATGGGACAGCTGACGTCGCGGAAAGTCTAAGTTCCAAGTACCCGGTAAAAGTAGTGAGAAGGCCTGGCAAATTAGGTCTTTCTTCCGCGGTTATTGACGGATTCAGGATGGCTGAAGGCGACTTAATAGTTGTCATGGATGCGGACCTTCAGCACCCACCCGAGGTTATTCCGAAGCTTGTGAAGGCAGCAATGAATGGTTGTGACATAGTGATAGCATCCCGGTACGTTAAAGGAGGGTCAGTAGGGGAGTGGTCGGCACTACGGAAACTAATATCCAAGGGCGCAACGCTAATAGCTCGTATACTCTTACCTCAAAGCCGGAATGTAAAGGATCCCATGTCGGGCTTCTTCTTGTTCAAGCGTAGTGTCTTGGAAAGAGCTAATGGGTTAGATCCTAAAGGCTTCAAAATACTCCTGGAAGTCCTTGTAAAGGGGTGCTACAGAAGTGTCTGTGAAGTTCCGTTTAGATTTGGTCAGCGTTTCAAAGGTCAATCTAAGCTAGGTATGAAAGAAATAATTAACTACGTTATCCACGTCTTGACTCTCTCCCCTTCATACCTAAAGTTCGCTATCGTTGGAGGTGTAGGGACTATAGTGAACCTAGCTGTCCTCTACATGGAGAGGTACTTACTAGGCATACCGCACGTAATCGCTGCCCCCGTAGCGATTGAGATTTCAGTACTGAATAACTTTACACTAAACGATCTCTGGACCTTTAAAACTGCGAGGAAAGGCAGTTGGATCTCACGCCTAGCGAAGTTTCACGGATCAAGTGCGGCCGGTATTCTAACACAGATGGTTGTCTCGATAGGGATGTACGAATTTGTAGTGCATAACTCGATACTAGCACAACTACTAGGCATAATTGTAGGGTTCATACTGAACTACGTAATTAGTAAGAAATATGTATGGAAAAGCTGAGTATCGTGCAAGTAGTTGTGTTTTTGATATGGAGAGATCAGAAGTAATTCATGCCCGCTTCTCAAGCTTCATTACATGTTTTATGGCTTTTATTATCTGTTTGTGGCCAAGCGCACCTGCAGATTATGCTGTTGAGTATTTCTTTGGTCTTCTCTACGTAGCCTATGAATGCTGGACAGAACCCGCACGAAATCCGAACTTTTCTATGAACGCTTTTGGACCACTAAGGACTTACTAAGTTTTTCTAGTTTCTTTCTCTAGCCCATGGGTTCTGTAATTTTCTCTATGGCCTCGGGTATATTAATACTGGAAATCCATTACTTCCGATATTTTTAGCATCTCCTCTAACCTGAGTTCTTTATTCTTGAGTGCGCGTATGTTAGCCCGCAGGATTAGTATGGAGTGTGTCACCGAACTCCTTGGAAGTGTCTTGCTGGGGCTTCCCTTGTACCGCGCCCCCTTCAAAATTTTACTAGATTCTCTCTGTTAATAATGGGTTTTAATTAAAAATGTTTACAGAGATGTTCTCTAGCGAATAACTTCTACTTCCAGATTAGGGAATTTTTCCGTACTATGAGGTAAACATATTCAATTACCTAAAACAAGTTCTAAGCACACTATAACCTAAAAGCATTAGAGAAGTAATGTGTTGGATAGATACATTGAGGATTTCAACGAGGGACATAATAGAAAGGTATAGTTTAAATGCGGAGACCTATTGTGAGGAGGGTTCAGAACCTGAGAGAACCCGGGTAAGATTCTCGGACGTCTTACCCGAACTTCGTGAGGGAGGACCCAGATGTAGATCTCTATCAAGCCAATATCTTTACGCGCATCAGCTAGAAACATTAAGGGCGCTTGAAGAGGGTAAGAACGTAGTTTTAATATCCGGTACAGGCTCAGGGAAAACCGAGGCTTGGGTAATACACGCACTAACGACAAGGAAGAAAGTGCTTGCTATTTACCCGACGCTGGCTCTATCACGAGATCAAATACGCAGGATTAAGGAATACTATAATGCTATTGATACATCACATCACGTCGTCATTATCGATGCTCCGGAGTGTAAGCGTTTAGGGAGGGACGAAGTAAGGAGACGTACTAGGTCAGCGTCAATAGTGATAACAAATCCGGCGTTCCTGCTGAACGACTTGAAGAGAGCATCTGTAGATCTACACTCATCAGTACTAGCTGAATTCATGGGTAGTGTTGACATTATAGTTGTTGATGAATTAGATTTCTACGGGTCACATGGTGCTTCATTAATAGTGGCGATGATCGAAATCATCGCTAAGTTCCTACGTATGAGTAAAACAACCCCTCAAGTAGTCGTCCTGACAGCCACCTTAGGAAACCCTAAGGAATTCGCGAACATACTGGAGAATATTACCGGTCGCCCAACGAAGGTTATTCACGGAAAACCATTCAAGCTAAAGAACTGCGTGTATGTTATTCTAGGTAAGGATCTTGAGAAACTAAGGGAGAGGCTACTGGGATTAACTAGGGGCACACGCTTCTTCAAGCGTTACCGCGAATGGCTTGAGGATCCAGAACTCTTCCACAGAAATGCGCATATCTTAGTTAAGGAAGCCCGCCGCTATGGAATCAACGTAAGTATACCGTATTTCGACCCAGCGGAAATACTGAGCGAGTACCTGCAGGACGACGTAGTTACGGTTGTCTTTGCTCCAAGCATACGCGTGGTTGACAAGCTAGTTAGAAGGATAAGATCGTTACTTCCTCCGAACTTACAGTCACTAATCCAGCCCCATCATCACCTAGTCCCAAAGGATATTAGGACCAAAATAGAGAAGGACGCAGCCTACATACCACCTAAGGTTAAAGTTATAGTAACGGTAAGAACTCTACTACAAGGAATAGACCTCCCGACAATAGGAAGGGTAGTTCACTACGGACTACCTGTGGAGACGCGGGAGTACTGGCAAAGAGAGGGAAGGAAAGGAAGACGCAAGGAGATCGGTGAGACTGAGACAGTAATAATGCCAGTAAGTCCGTGGGACCGAGAAATTCTAGCACTAGGCAAGGACGGTATTAGGTCGTTTGAGGAGCTGTCGCTGGAGAAGGTTTACGTAATTAGTGAGAATAAATACGCCAAGTTATTCACTACGCTCTACAAACTCTTCGCTAATACTGGTTTAGGCGATGATGACATTGAGTTACTTAATGAGCTAAAACTACTTGACTGGGTCAGCGGTAGACCCTATCCTAACGAGAAAGCCATTAAGATATGGAGATACTTGAACTTCTATGAGTTCGGACCGCCTTACGGGATCCGAAGATTCTTGAAGAAAAACAGCGGGTATGTGGAGCTGGAGCAGTCATCACGTAGAGACTTGGTCGAGAGATACCAGGTAGGCATGATAGACTACTCCGAGAATTCCTTCGTAGTGAAGTCAGGCTTCGACCGCATCATAGAGGAACCCATAGATAATGTTCTACGTAACCCACCGTCCTGGCTCTCTGAAATCATACCACATTATGAAGCTATAAAGGCAAAATGGGGTGAGAAACCAGACCTGCGTATGGACATACTCACAGGCAGGTTAACTTCCTACGTTGAGATAGCACTCCACATCCCAAGCGAGGGCTTCGGAATACTAAGGGAAACGCCGCTTAGGGTCCTCTGGACTATTGAGTCACGAAATAGATATAAGGTAGTTAAAGCCGGGAAAACAATACTACAGCTATTTGAGAAGGCGAACCTGGAAATAAACTCTGACGTAGCGGGAAGCTACACGGACTTAACGTACGGCATAGTGAAGCAACTGGATCCGGACACTAGTATTGATAAGCTAAAATTAGCTGCTGCAGCCTTAATGCTAGTCTTAAGGATACACCCTAAGTATAGGATATCGTTCCGTGAATTACGTATTACTGTGTTCAAGCCTGTTGCTGGAGCGCCTACCGTAGTGATGTGGGAGCCTGAAGCATCAGGGGTGCTCAACATTATAGATTGGGAACGCCTCATCAGTGAGTTAAGTAGCTTAAAACCACCGGGGGTATGGATACAGTTAATAGGGATGCTTGACCCAGCGGCTAGGGATTACTTACTAACTAATTCTCTAAAGTGGAGCGATGTTATGAAGCTTTGTGCGTCCCTAATACGTAAAGTTAGTGGGGTAGAGCTAACTTCTATAAAGGGGATACAGGCCTGGATACCCAAGCCTTCAAGGAAGCTCAACATATACGCGGTTGAAGTGGTTCCTGTCGGGAAGGATGAGTTCATAGTTGGGGTGTTTGACGGGGAAAGTATCGACATTAAAAGGATAAAGGAGACAGGTGTACCTAGAGCAGTCCGCCAGTGGCTAGTTAGTATACTAGAGAAAGCCATTGATGAAAACGCCTTTATAGTCACTGCGTCCAAGCTAGAAGAATACGCGTTCGGTAGAACGGCCTCACTTCTGCTTGATGAATTAGTCAGGAATAATCGTCTAATTAATCCTTTTGAGAAACTCAAGGAAGTAATAGGTGAGGAATTCATTGACGTTGAGGAAATAGCTAGAGTCATGGGTATAAAGGCACGAACATCCACAATCTTCCAGAGAGGTAGTGGGAGCCAACAGGAATTTAAAGAAGGTGACGCTGAATTCAACATGAAATTTCTCTTGAAAATAACTTACGGTGCTTACCTTCTCTACAGGGCGTTACTTCAAGAAAACTGAGCTTAGTGAAACGGTATTCGTCTGCAAGGTTACTTCTCAAGTATCTCGATGTAGGGGTTATAATTGGATAGAACGTTACTGATTCTGCGCATGAGCTTATAGAGGTCAGTTGACCTCACTGGCGTTGATAGCGGTATTAGCCTTAACGTAAACGTTAAGCGATTTCCTCCGATGGAATTTATGGGTGTCCTAGTTTCATCCATTCTGAAGGGCGTACCCCTTATTGCGTCCTTTATGACGCTCAGCATATCGTCTAATGTTATGCTTTGAGGTTGGTCTATGCTTATTCTCATCGTAACACATGGTGTGTACTCTCTTATCAATGCATTAACAAGTACCGAGTTAGCTAAGTATACTCTACTTCCATAAAGATCCTCGAGAACCGAGTTGAAGGGCTCAATATCGATTATTCTTCCTCTAATTGGCCTTATCTGCCCTGGCAAATACACCTCTATCCACGTGCCTCGTGCATATTTCTGAAGCTGGATCGTTATGAACGCTGTAAACTCTCTTATCTCATAGTAGAATAGGATGAATAATACTATGCCCAAAGCTATAACGACAATGTAAGGTGTAAGTGAAGCTGTTAAGGATTCCGTAACACCTAGTATAATAACAATTATTACTACTAGGTCTAAAATCCTTACGAGCATGGATCTCGTGCCAGCTGATATTATACCTCTCTGGCGTAATGTTGAGACAAACCACGATATTAAGTAGCGGATAAGTAACACTACTGCAATGAATATGAAGACATATATGATCCACTCTTCGAAGGCCGAGGAATTCGTTGACCAGCTTGTCAGATTAAATAATTCAGGCATTTCAGGCGTCCCCCTAACCCTTGAAGACCTTAACCACGTCACTACCGCGAGATACAACCAAGAGTTGATATCCGTTAAGCAAAACATCATCCTTATGGGGC
This sequence comes from Desulfurococcales archaeon, assembly GCA_027064885.1. Classification (GTDB taxonomy): domain Archaea; phylum Thermoproteota; class Thermoprotei_A; order Sulfolobales; family NBVN01; genus WAOL01. The sequence continues at coordinate 44,182 of JAMOOZ010000064.1, read as the reverse complement.
ACCTTAAACCCTGTTCCGTCGAATATTAATAGTATGTCAACATCCTCCGGGAGTTCCAAGTCCTTAACTCGTTTATTCACAACTTTATCGGTTTCAGAAAGCGTTAGCATATATAAGTTGAAGTCTTTGAATGAGGCGAGCCTCTTCGGCTCATTAAGTGCTTCTAAGTAGGATCGCACTACATCGGCTATTACGGAAGGCAGGGTTATTGATACCCCAAGATCGAGTTGAGTGATTAATTCGGCGACTTTAGGGTTCTTTACCCTTGCTAGGCGGAATGGTATCTTATAAAGTTTCGCGACAGTTAATGCGAAGATATTGACTTCATCCTTATTGGTTAGTGCGAGAACAGCGTCAAACTCGCTCATTGGAATGTCTGACGTGTAAACGGAAACATCGGTTGCGTCTTTATTAATTACTAATACGTCGTATTGACTACTGAGTAATGAGCACCGTTCTGGGTTTTTCTCAATAACTACTACTTGATTGCGCTTCAAGTTAATTACGCGTAGTAGCTCCTCTGTTACTCCCCCACCCCCTATTACCAAGATCCTCAACTGCTCTCCCTAAGCTGATTATAATGACCCTGAATTAATAATGCTTTGCTAAAGGTAGTGATTTTGATGCGCGGGAGTTACTGTTGTGTGAGGGCTATTGTCTTCCTACCAAATATCAGCGCCAACAGCAGGAACACATTAAGATACTCTATTCTTCCCATCAACATGGTGGCCGTTATTATTAGTTTAACACCAGTGGGTGCAGTACTTGAAACAACGTTAACGCTTAGCCCTACACAGCTGGCCGCTGAGGTAGACTCGAACAGCGCGTCAGTAAAGGAATACCCATACGCTGATATTGCTAACGCTGCCGAAACAACTACAATGCCGTGAACCACTATAAAGAGCAGTGCTGCTGCTATGTCGGCATCGCTAATGCTCTTTCCTCGTGCTGATATTGCTCTCACTACAGAGGATGGTGAGATCATTGATTGAACGTAATGTTTCAGTTTCTTCATAAATAGCATTAGTCTTAAACTCTTGATTCCGCCTGCCGTTGAGAAGGTCATACCCCCAATAAACATACCCACAGTTATTAGAGCCTTCGTAACGTCCTTAAGATTAGTTAATGAGCCAATATTGAAACCAGTAGTAGTCATTCCTGAGATAGTGTTAAAGAACCCTACTCTGAACGCATCGTTCCAATTCCTCATGCCTTCAGCATAATAATAAGAAAGCGAAACAAGAACCGAGATGAATATTAATGAACCAATATAGTAATGAAACTCTTCAGAAGTAAGTAGCCTCTTTATCTTTCCACTAAAAATGGAGTACAAGTCTATGAAGTTCATGCCTCCTAAGATCATGAACACTATGAAAGGCCAGTAAGTTGCAGGAGCATAAGCATAGATCATGTTATATCCGTTATCGTAAGTAGACATGCCCCCCGTAGCCACGGTGGTCATTACGTGGTTTAGCGCCTCAAAGAATGGCATGCCAGTCAATACATACGCTGCTGTACCAAGAACCGTTAGAAGTAAGTAAATGAGTATTAACCTAATGGCTGTCCTGTAAAACGTTGTCTCCAACTTTACTGGGCGCTCTATCCCGTAAAGTGTCCTTGCTATTTTATAAAAGTAAGGTATTAGCACCATAGCGAAGACAACAAATCCTAGCTCGCCCGTCCACTGCATGACTGATCTCCAGAAAATTATTGAATGCTTCAAATGAGACGGAGTTAAAACGGTGAATCCCGTACCGGTGAACCCGCTAACGGACTCGAAAAGGGCATCCACGAAGCTCACGTTTATTTGTAACGCAAGCACAATTGCCGATATCAGCGGTATTATGATCCAAGCTATTGCAGCTGTAACTAAGGCTTCAAGTGTTGTTAGCGGTTCAGCCTTTATACGTCCTAGTAAGGATCCTACACTCAGTAGTAAGATACCTGCGATCAGAAAACACTCGCTAATGGGTTCGTGATAAACATAATCAATAAAAGGTACGGTAAGCATGAGGCCGCCCAGCACAGTTATTAAACCACAAATTGCCTTTGTTATGCTGGAGGGCTTCAATTAGACACCTAAAACTTAGTAGGGGTCACCAATATAACCTAATTCTTACATAAGACGCGTAGGTGTTCCGTAGTTCTCTATCTTGGTTAAAAAACTTAGGAGACCTACTTAGGCACATAATCCTCCTCATTGCTTCACAGTTTGTGAGTCCCCTACATAGAGCACATAATGCCTCACTAACCTCTCGTTCACCAATGATCACTTTTTGACGAACTCCTCAAGTAGCTTTAATGAGTCCTCGTTCCCGAGAATCTCCTGGACTACGCTTGCCCGCGACCTCTTCATGGTAAGGCAATTAGATATAGCTACTGGCATAACACTCGCATTGAGAATACATGCTAACTTAAAGCAAGAGGAGAGTTAATAGAAGGTTCTCTGGAGAAGCTAAGAGAAGAACTGTTCAATACGTTATAGATGCTTTGTGAAAAATGACGTTAAGGAATAAGGTATTCAAGATAAAGCTTCAACACGGTAAAGAGTATGTAAGGAAGTTCGTGGGGAGGAATTGGTATGAGGTAGTAATAGGTATTGGTAAGCATGGAAGAATATGGGTAAGCATACTTTTTAGATGAGAGTACAAACCCTACAAGCCTAAGAGGGTTTTTCTCCCTAGGCATTAATTTGAAGAAGATAGTGGTCATAGTAGTCTATAACGGCGGAGGTATTAGAAGGATGAACACTAGGTTTATTGAGGCATTATATCTTAAACATCTTGCTGAAGAGGTCAGAAACGTCATAGTTATGCTTGGAGGAATGACAAGTGGCTAGAGATTATAAGAGCACTTCATAGGAGGAGTAGGAACATAGTAGTTGACTGGTCAAGGAAGTTCGCTAAATATATCGTGCTTAAAGCTAAAGGGGACTAGGAGTATAATAGTTCTAGGAGAACCTTGAGAAGCTATGTTTTTTAACTCTTCACAAAAATCCAAGACACTAGCTGATAAGTCAACTCAACTAGATTCGCCTATAGGAAGTTACAATTAACTAATCATAATAAAGGCTATAGAACATGGTGTGCCATTAGTCTTTGTAGACCCAAGAAGCACCTCAATAATAGATATGTCCAAAATGTAGAGCTAAACTAAACTACAATCATAGATTAGCTATATGTCCTAGATGTGGGTTCACGGGTGACTGAGAAACTGTTGGAGCAATGAATATTTATCTTAAAGTAATTCAAGCTTTAGCCCCACGACCTGGGGCGTGGGGCGCTCACTCGGTGACGGATGAAGCCCAACTGAAGAATGGGCATAAATATATGAACCAATGACAATTCATATAAAAACATACAAATATAAAGAGGCGAACCCATCCACACCGAGGTTTCTCCATTTAAAACACACTGTTATCCTTGATTAGCATATTATTCCTTAAAACTTTAACCGCGTTAAAGATTCTTCTTTCTCAAAAGCTCCTTTAGGCAAGCACTGACACAGTTATTGAATGCATCACCAGAGAAACCGTACTCCGCACACAGCTCACGGCATTTCCTCCGCGCATGTGTTCTGTCATAGTAACTTACTTCACTCTCACTCAAGAAGACACCCTGCATGACATACTTCGAATCACTCCTAATATCAATGACGGATTGCATAAAGCGGTGTTTGCTTATGGGGCTGAAGGATCATTGAGCGCTCCTTTAAAGAACAGGAGATGAAAACATAATTAGCTTATTTACTCTGACGTGTAACTATCGTGGATACTCATCAATCATCATCGTAAGAGGTGATGCTCACATGAAGTACATGATCAGAGCCAAGATAGAAGTAGATGGTATGGTCGAAAAATCAGATATAATCGGAGCCATATTCGGTCAAACAGAGGGTCTCTTCGGACCTGACTTCGACCTAAGGGAATTGCAAGATAAAGGCAGGATAGGCAGGATATCAGTGGACATCAAACACCAAGGCGGGAAAACCTTCGGAGAAATACTGATACCTTCCAACCTTGATAAGGCGGAGACAGCACTAGTTGCAGCAATGCTGGAGATGGTAGACAAAGTGGGGCCATTTAATGCTCGGATACAGGTAGTAGATATAGTGGATCTAAGGTATGAGAAGATCAAGAAGATCACTGAACGCGCTAAGGAGATCTTAGAGAAGTGGTTCCGTGAAAAGACTGTTGACGTGCGTGAGGTGTTGAATGAAATAGAGAGTTCTGTGAAGGCTGGAGGAATCATAAAGTACGGGCCAGAGGGGTTAGTGGCAGGACCTGAAGTAGATAAGTCCGATACACTAATAATCGTTGAGGGTAGGGCTGACGTAATCAACCTACTCAAGTATGGTTACAAGAACGCGATCGCCATTGAAGGAGCTAAAGGAAAAATACCTGATACGGTAGTGAAATTGTCTAGAAAGAGGAGAACTATAGCATTCCTAGACGGCGATCATGCTGGAGACCTCATACTTAAGGAACTCCTACGGGTTGCCAAGGTGGATTACGTAGCTAGGGCACCACCAGGAAGAGAAGTTGAAGACCTGACTGGTAAGGAAATAGCGAAAGCATTGAAGAACGCTGTCCCCGTGCAGACATATCTACAGCAACTACAGGTTGCAAGGAAAGCGCAGGAGGTAGGTAAGACGATGACCCTCCCGGAGACCGCCGTCACGCCGAAACCGGAGGTAATGGAGACCTTCCAGATACCTACACGAGTCCTAAAGGACATGGAGTCACTACGTGGTACACTCGAGGCAATAATATACAATGATAAGTGGGAGCCTATAGAGAGGATCCCTGTCAAGGACATAGTTGATTACCTAGTTACGACTGACAAGAATGTCTATGCTGTCATTATGGATGGGATAGTCACGCAGAGAGTTGCAGACGCCTGCTCCGTTAAGGGTGTGAGAGTCATAGTAGGTGCTAGGGTCGCAACAATAACTAAGAAACCGGCAGGCACGGTAATACTAACGTTTGATGACCTGATAAAATAATGCTGCTACTTCTTCATGAAATCCATTAACGTCTTCATACCCTTACCTGCGACCTCAAGCTGTTTTTCAGTCACCCCGAAGTATGACAGTATTCTGAGTGCGGCAGGGAGTATCTGGTGTTTTACGTAGTACTCCACATCAACGTCGCTGGGCTTAACCATCATATACGGGTAAGCTCTTGAGGATATGTTTCCACTACCTTTAACAACCACGTACCCCACCTTACTTCCAACATCGACCTTAATCCCCATTTTCTGAAGTCTCCTTGCTGCGGCAACATGTGGCGCGTCAACAGAATACTCTTCGAGTTTTCTAGTAATCGACTTCCATATTATTAGTTTCTCTATAGGTATTCTCCCTGACCTTAACCTCTTTATCACTTTCCTTACATACTCTATGGCTTCCTTTGTTCCTCCGGTCGATAAGACTATTTTAGCCACCTCCTCCTGAACTTCCTTAGCTATGTCGGTCCAGTCACCGCGGACGGCCTCGAACCCGACTATGTCTATCCTGCCGTCCTCAGTGAGGCCCACATACCTCTTCTTGGCTTCTGTGAAGAATACCCTTCTATATATCTTGTCAATCTTTATTTCTAAGCCAAGTTCCTTCTCAATACGCTTAACGAATTCCTCAACCTTAGACTTATCGTAACTCACGAAGAGTGAGTCGGTGTCCCCGTAGATCACCTTGAGCCCTAACGACTTAGCTATCCTTATTGCCTGCATGATTGTTGCTCTTCCTAAGGCAGTCACGGCCTCAGCTCCTTCCCGGAAGTACCACCTAGCACCGACCCACCCCATGTATCCGTAGGATGCATTAGCAAGCACCTTTAACGCCTTCTGCCTCTCGTTAAGTAGCCTGTACTCCGGTGAGTCAGGCGGGTATGCCTTCATTTCCTCCTTGACCTTCTTGCGCAAGGCTAGTAGCGTTTGAAGGACACTCTTGAAGAATCCAGGGGGCTCCTTCCTGAACTTATATCCAAGGCCTGGTATGATGTAGCATTCATCTTCACTACATTCATTCGTTACGAACGTGTCGGGTCCGATGTTGTACTTAATCATTAGGTTGGGATACATCGACGAGAAGTCAAGGACAGCCACATTCTCATGCACACCCTTAATTGGCTCGAGCACAATAGCACCCTTGTACGGCTCATAAGGCCTCTCAACCCTGTTAGGGACAAGTTCTTTTGACTTGTATGCAGCCCTGATTAAGTACCACTCGAGCCTGAACCCTACTGAGGCCGCACCAACCTGGTCTAGAGGCAGGCCAGTAAGGCTTGAGAGTTGCATGGCGAAGGGCAAGAACTTATCGGCGAGGCCCATTGCCGACACTACATCGTCCTGTGCATACTTGAGAAGGGTTTTCCTTTTTTCGGGGTCGTCCCAGTACTTGTAGATCTCATACCAAGGTACGTGGGTTCTTTCACTCTTCTTCATAACCCCTAGGTAGTCAGCAACCTCATCGAGTGACTTTATCTTAACTTCATAAAGCTCCTCAGCAAAGTCATAGAGATCAACGTTAAGCCTGCCTGGTACAGAGATATGACCGTATGCGGACGTTCTTGGGGATGTGTTCTTAACTCTCCCCACATCAAGCCTCACACCCAAGATCTTCGAGCGCTCAAGCAGGTAGGGCCAGTCAAACCCGTTAGTGTTGTATCCGACGATAATGTCCGGGTCGTATGTTAGCATGTAATCCCTGAATTTCTTGAGGAGTCCATGGTCTCCTTTAGATCCTTCAGAGGCTGTTAGTAGCTTAATCTCACCTTCAGAGTTCATGAGTGAAACTATTATTACTGGATCCTTATCGCTCCTGGGGGCACCGGCTGGGTTATAAACCTCAGTATCGAAGGCAAGTATCTTAAGCTTAGGTGGAAACTTCTTCTTCGGTAGGGACCTGTATTCTGGGTTACTTACTCTGTAAACCTCTTTCACCCTGTATTTCTCGTCCTTGAACGGGCCTTCAGCCTCGACCTCGTACCACGTACAGGGGGAGAGGTCCTTATCGATGATGTACCTCATAGCAAACCTAATGTCTGCCTCCAGAACTTCCTTCACGCCCTTCAAGCTCTTAACTTCCTCTCTGTAGGTCCGGACATACTCGGGGATCTGAGTGGTTATCTTTAAGGCCTTAACTGGCTTACCGTAGTACTTCCTACTAACCACCTCTACACTGATTATGGGTGAGGCAGCCCGGCTGAGGGACTTAACTCTCCCAGCAATCTCTTCGGCGTCGGCACTATCCTCAAGTAAAGCATAAAAGTATGGTCTGAAGGAATCATCCTTGATTAGTATTGGCGTGCCGTCATCCTTGATTGCCCAAATGAGCACTACAGGTGTTTTCCCTAGAACTTCATAACTCGTGTCTAGAAGGTAGAATCTAAGCATGATCTCTGCACCAAGTATACACTACTTAATATAAGTAATAAACAGAAACAACGTAGCAATCACATGTGATGTTACCGCGGTAGTCCAACAGCATGTGGAAAAGAACCCTTATTTTCTGCTCCTCTCCAGTAACACTGCGAGCGCGATCGCGAGCAGGATTACTAGCCCCATTAATCCCCAGGTCATTGAGCCGTAGTACTCGCGTAGTTTAGTAATGGTTGTTGTTATGGTGCTGTACTCATAATGCGTTACTGTGGTGGACGTGGTTTTAGTTACTGTTGTCGTGGCGGTCTTCACGGGCTGAGGCAGTACGTAGCTCTGAGCGTACGGGACTGCCGCAACTACTGCAGGAGAACCGCTTGGGATGTTACACGACTTAAGCATCAGGTACTGTGCGGACGCGTTAGGGGCTAATAAGTCCATGATTTTCGGTGCTACTCCTGCACCCAGCATCAATGGGCTGACGCTACCGATGACTTCCTTGCCTGGTGTCGTGCTTAGGCGCATGACGCCGAAAGGTTCCTTAGGGTTGAAGGGTGTCACTGCGACGAAGTACCTCCAGTACTTCATGTTGTCACTCCAGCTCTTCACATACTTCATCGGGATGTTAATCACTATTGAGTTACCTTCTACGCTAATGTTAGCGCCTTCAGGGTCCTTAACCACGGTGCCGTTAGCGTAAATAAGCACCATCGCGGCGTTCCATGGAGGTGCGTACGCCGGGGCTATTACAGCGAATTGCCACGCATCAGGTCCCCTAACAACGACGTTGAGCCCATACGTGTTTATGCTTCCGGGCACACCATCCTTGGCGTGAACATATATTTGGATTTCCTGAAGGCTGAAACCGGCATTAAAGTTCCTTGGGTTACCTCCTATCTTAGATAAGTTAACTACGAACTGAATACCGTACCCCCTGTTAAACTTGGCTATAAAGCCCGTAAGGTCGAGCACACCTTTCTGAAATTCGCTGGATTCAGGGTAAACGTAATTCCCCATGCCCTTATCGTCGCCCGCAGGATCCTTTAAGGAGGTTACGGTTTCCCACCTCCACTGAGTTGCATTCGTTTGAAGCGACATTATGAATACTGTTGCGAGTACTGCAATCGTAAGGGTAGTAGCCACTACTCTACGCAGAGTACTTACTCCTCTCATTGTGAGTCACCCTCTTTGTGAGTGCGGGTATCGTATAAAGCTTTAACTATGTAGATACAAGCCTCTATAGGTGTAAGCGTAACTCCTCTAAGAATTAGTAGCAATACTTGTGAGGGTCGATAGTGGATGTACGCACTAGTTAACGCACGTCTCTGGGACGTCGAAGCTGATACTGTAGTAATTAACTCCAATGGCGTGATAGAGAAAATTGGATGGGAGCACTCACTAACATCCATACTCGCTGGCGTTAAGAGGATTGACGTGGGTGGGGCAACAGTTCTGCCAGCTCTCCACGAGTCCCATGCACATGTATTTGTCGAGGGTAAGTGTGGGGTTAACCTTAGAGGAATTCATAGTATAGGCGAGTTGCATAACAGAATAGCGTCTTTTATCGCTAGGCACCACCCGCCTTACATAGTGGGAAGGGGATGGGATCACGAGTACTTCATAGAGCGCAGGATGCCTAGAGCTGAGGACCTAGATCAAGCAACGGGACCTGTGCCCACGCTGATCATACGCGTCTGCGGACATGTTGCAGTAGCTAACACGGCCCTCCTAAAGCTAGCTCAATCCTCTAACATACTAGACAAGCTACGTAATTACCTGGAATTTGAGGACGGCAGGCCCACAGGCGTTGTTGTTGAGGAGGGTGTTTCGATGCTCAGGAATTTACTGCCCAAGCCTTCCCGTAAGGAAGCTGTGGAGGAAGTAATTGGCCTTCTGAGAACGTATAGGGACTACGGTGTGCTGTACTTAAACTTCATGAGCGTAACCAACGAAATACTAACCATATTAAAGGAAGCTATTCAGCATGTTGATGGGATCAACGTAGCTACTTACGTGAGCCTTGAAGATACTAAGCGTCACCCCACCTTGCAGGAAGATAAGTTAGTGGTGGGAGTAAAGGTGTTCGCGGATGGTTCGCTTGGCGGAAGGACCGCCTACCTAAGGGAGAAGTACAGCGACTCTGACAGCAAGGGCAAGTTACTGATGAACTCTAAGTTACTTGAGGAGGTGTGGAGACTTGCCCGCGGCATGGGGCTGAAGTTAGCGGTCCATGCAATCGGTGACGGCGCGCTTGAGGAAGTCATCAAGTTTGCCGAGCGGGTTAAACCCGGAAGGACTGTGAGGATTGAGCATGCTTCCCTTACGCCACCCGACATAGTTAATGGCCTCTCGAATACTGTTAGGGATGTCGTGGTTCAGCCGCATTTCCTGGTCAGTGATTGGTGGGCAGAGAGTCGGTTAGGTAGTAGGGTGAGATGGTTATATGCTTTCAAGACACTCACTGGTTCAGGGTTAACTCTCCACGGAAGTAGCGACTACCCCGTAGAGCCCCTAAATCCGTATCTAGGTATTTCATGTGTTTGCACTCGAGGAATGTTACAGTATGTCACGCGCATGGAGGCCCTGAACCTAGAGGATGCAGTGCACATGTACCTACGTGATCCCTCCTTCGGTGGCACAACCATACGTATAGGTTGCAGGGCTAACTTGGTGGTTCTGGATCATGACATAGGTAGTATAGCGCCCTACGATGTAGCGGCTACTCGCCCGAAACTAGTGGTGGTGTCGGGTCGAGTGATTGAGGTACGAAATAATGTCCCTAGCAAGCTTCCTGGACTTCAGTAGAACGGCATCCATGTTAAGGTATTCCCAAGATCCGAAGCGTCCATGAGGGAAGATTCCTGCCTCTCTGAGTAGTGGAAGGATTTCAGATAATACGTTTCTGCGCCTGTCGTCGTATAATACATAGGCGTCTCTCCAGAACCAAGTTTCAGTGACTTCAACGTTACTGAGCTTCAGGAGCCCAGCGCTCTCAAGCCCTTCTAGGACCTCTCGCTCGATCCGTGTTTTAGGCGGTGTTGAGTCTTCTTTGAATGATACCTCGGCTATTAATGCTGTCCCACCTGTAGGTGCATTGGCTGGTGAGTAATTACTTAGTATCCCTACTCTATGGAATGGAACGTTGGTCTCTGGGAAATATATCCAGTGGTATGGTGGTGTAGGTTCCCTAGCACCTACGCCAACTACTGCGAGAGACACGGTCCTTAACTCATTAAGAAGCACTGCCTTCTCATGAAGTATGGGTTCCAGTATCTTGTGTGACCTGTTTAGTGGGGACGTATACACCACGCACTTACATTTAACTGCAAATTCCTCCGAACGCACCTCGATTAGGTTGTTATGCGGTAAGCGCTCCACAGAGGTTACTGGTGCGTTGACCCTCACCACAGCCCCGTTCATCCCAAGCAACCGAGCCAGTGACTTTGCTAGGGCCTCTACGCCGCCTTCGCGCGGATAGCAGAAGTTTAACTGGTGCTTATACCCTTCTACGTCTAGCCCTACCGCGGCCTTAATGACGTCGTCCAGTGGAGGGTTTGGCACTCGTCCACCGACCCAGTCTAGGGAGATCTCATCTAGGTTTGTTTTCCAGATCTTCTCATTGTATGGTATCAGGTACTTAGAGGCAATTGCGTCCCCAAACACGTATTTTATCCATTCAAGGAAGTTGCGTGGTTCCCTGGCCCTTCCAGTTAGTCTCGCGATATAGGCGTCTAGCACTCCCTTCAAGCATTCATACCTTTCCTCTGGTGGGAGGTCCTTGAGTCCGTTCTCGAATGGGTACTTAACGAACCTGCCTTTGTAGTATATTTTGGTGTTGCGTCTATGGTAGATCACGTTACCGTTAAGTAAGGTAGTCATTTCTGCCATGACTTTAGGGTTCTTGCTGAACATTATGTGTGAACCACCCGTGTCGAACACGTACCCACTCACGTCCTCCGACTTAAGTAGTCCTCCAACTCGCTCGCTTGCTTCAAGCACTATTACATCCTTCAGTCCCAGCTCCAGTAGGTACTTAGCTACGGATAGTCCTGCCAGTCCGCCTCCAACCACGCATACTTTGAAGTGCTTGTCAGCCATTGCTTATCTACCCTTGCGGTGAGGGAATTCCGCTAATACTTCGTTATCAGCTTCGTATAGGAAAAGTTCGAGGAAGGGCCATGTCTCAGCCCTAATTAAGTGGCCACACCATGTGATACCATGCTCCCTACCTACGGTAACGTGTAGGTGTACCGAAACCTCACCGTTGGGTAGCGTGACGTAGTTACCTACGACTGGAGCTACCTCAACGAAGTATTTCTCGGAGGCCTCTATGCGCTTTATGTCGTATCCCCCTTCCCTGCGTAGCACGCCGACGTCAACCCACTTAAAGCCTCCCACGCCGGTTATGGAGCCCTGCTTAAGTCCTAGATCCTTTATCTTCTTCTGAAGGAACTCTATTGGATCAGCACCGCCCGGCACTTTAAGCGCTATTACCTTACCCAAGATGACGGCACCACTAACCTAACTTAGGGAACCTATTAATAATTCATTGGATGGTGCCTTTAACCAGTTCTTGGAAGTCAGTGTTTTATTTTACGTAGTTAAGTTAGTTTACGTGAGAAATACTTTCTGGAGGGTGGTGAATCATTAAGGCATTCAAGACAGGTATCGAGCCCTTGGATTACGCGTTACCTGCAGGCTTCCCCAAAAGCGCTACAGTAGCTCTCACGGGGGCGCCGGGAACGGGTAAGTCGGTTCTGGCTGCGCACATAGCATGGAACGTCCTGAAAGGAGGTGGTTACGTAACCTATGTTAACCTTGACGATTCCCCTGATGCTCTAGTAGAACTCTTCACGAACTTCGGGTGGGAGTTAGATAAGTTCATTGATGAGGGTAAGTTCAAGATAATTGACTGCTTCAGCTTTAGATTAGGTAAGTTGAAGAGGGCGGTGAAGGGTGTTGTGAGAGAGCAACGCCTCGACGACCTAAACAGTATGCTTTACGCCCTGCATGAGGAGGTTCCACCAGCTAATGATGATATTGTTAGCCTTATGGTAATAGACTCGATAAACGAGCTGATGTTCCGCTTCGAGATGATGCAGGTGCTGGAGTTCATCAAGTCAATGCGGGCAATAATATCTAAAGGTAAGGGAGCCACGATAGTAATGATACTACACACAAACACCACAGTGTTAGAGGAGCTCGCAGCACACCTAGAATACCTTGTCGACGGTGTCATAGCAACGCGCATGGAGCCAAACCTAATAGAGCTAGGCATACCGCTAAAACAACTCATGGCCAGGAAAATGAGGGGACTACCAACCAATCCACTATGGGTACCATACGCGATAATAGATGACGGAGTCCATGCGGTTGACCCAGCGAAACTTGCGGCCTTAGTCAGGCAGAGGCTGAAAGAGGCCGAAGCATACAAGGCAGCGATAATGGGAGAGGAAGCGAAGCATGAAGGTAGAGATCAAGGTAAGCAGTAATTGTAACCTATGCGGTCTATGCGTAGAGACCTGCCCAACGAACGTCTTCCAAATAGTAAACAAGAAACTAACAGTAAATGAGGAGAGCTGCATATACTGTCGTGGCTGCGAGGCAATATGCCCGCAAAAAGCAATAAAACTAGAAGCACTAGACGAAGGACTCGAAATAACCATAACTCAAACACTGACAACACTTATAACCCCGCTCAAGTAAGAACCTAACGGAGCCGGGGTCGCCTAGCCCGGTAGGGCGCCGGCCTGCTAAGCCGGTGGGGTACACCCCCGCGCGGGTTCAAATCCCGCCCCCGGCGCCACTTCTCGCCTGAGTTAACTACAGCGTGTTTCTTCACGTAGTACTCAACTATCTTTCGGGCGAGTGTAGTTAACTCTCTTCTCGTTAGCTTCACGTAATTGCCTTGCTTTACGATTTGGTAGACCCTCACCATCTCCTCTAGAGGTCCTATGTAGTATGTCTTGACTTTACCTGTAGCCTTATCCCTGAATTCGTCGTAGACGTAGAGCTTGCCCTTCACGCGCTTAACTACGATAGTCAAGTTGACTCCCCTGTAGTTAACCTGCTTTACCCGCATGCTTCTCTACCTTCACTAATAACTACTTTCCCCAGCATGACCATTTGCGGGGACATAACCCACACCACGCACCCCTCTTAGGCGGTGGGGCCCTGTGCTTAACTAGGGCCTCGTGGGGACCTTAGCACGTTCAATCACAGTTCTAAGAGCACGCTTGTCCGGTTTGACCTTGAACACCTTCACTCTGTCTGACGCCCTATCAATGTAGTAAATAATATACCCGCGCTTAGCATAAAGGATAGTTAAGTATGCTTGAAGTTGCATGGTATACGATTCTAGGGCTTGGCCCTTCAACCCAACTGCGTTAGACGTTTAAATCTCAATCACTCCGAGAGTCCGCCTCTCACTATCGCACTTATCGGTCCTACCCACTAACCTAAGGCCCCTGACTTCATAGCTGTGCTTACCTCTGCTTCCTACTCCTTCTCATACATGGCGCCCTGAAGGGGTGCGTGGAGCTCTCGGTTCACAGAATCTTCAAGGCCTCGACGGGAGTCGGTAACCTCCTCCGAGTGCTGTCGAAGTAAGCTTTCCTCAAACACGGGAAGGTTACTTCAGTGACCGTGATGGTGTCCCTATTGAACAGTTTAACGCTGAACTTCTGCGCGGCCTTAAGTAACCACGCGTTGACAGTGGCCTTATCAATCATGTGAGCACCACTCGCTTAACCTATATTCTTGGAGCGGTCAGGGCTTCGTGACAAGCTAAGTATTCCACTATTGCTTGCTGTATGACTTCCGACCTACTCAACCTCTCAACAATAGCGTACCTGTCTAACTTTTCGAGCAGGGGGTCTTGAATGTCACGATGACCCGGCCATTACTGCCCACCACTAATCACTTCATAGCTTACTTTAATGCTGTGAGGTAATAGTACAAATTCTTATGTATTAACGCACCTTCCCAATAACAGCTTAGTATTTCTATGGCTTTCTCTTCGCTTATGACTTCCTCAGCTACCTTAACCCAGCTCGAGGTTCCTCGTAAGTCGGTTCCCGAAGTTTCTCTAACTTAAAAACGGAAATCCTTCAATAGGTCGTTGACTTTCATTAATTTATTTGTCTTCCATCGGTATTACTATCCTATGCTATAGTAAGAGCGGATAGGCGATTTCACCAATGTTATACGCTATAATGCTGATTACTTCTCATACAGTGTGATATCAGTGCAATATAACTGGCCCCTTCGGCCTCTAATAAGCAGAACTGCAGGTACGTTACCTAAGATCCTGCCTGAACTATAATAATGATGTCTAGCACGGCATGGAATCCTTCAAGCAGTATTGACGATAATGCTACTGAGGAATTCGATCGATAACGACAACATCTAAGACGGGCAAATAAATCTTTAATTCCATCCGTCAATACTCTCTAGTAGTGAGGGGGGCCTTGGAGCATCTCTACAACTGGCTCGTGGAAGTAGCAATTCTATTAATTGTTGCCAGGTTGCTTGAATTTATTGTTGAGAAGCTGAAGCAACCTAAGGTATTTGCATGGGTAATGATAGGATTAGCTCTCCCATTAATGCATTATGAGCTGTCTACGGTCACGGTGTCGCTGGGTGTACTGGGAATAATAACTTACCTGTTCTATATAGGCTTAGAGGGCTCATTAAGGGGTTTTCTTAGAGGTTTACGAAGCGCTGGATTGATAGCTGTGGGGGGAGTTATTGCTTCATTAGTTCTGCCACTACTCATTCTCCCATTGCTGGGCGTCAGTATATTTGAGGCTTTTGCTGTTGGTGCAGCTCTTTCTGCAACCTCTGTTACATTAACGGTTAGGACTCTGGAAGAATTTGGGAGGGTTAGGAGCAGGGAAGGACAGGCTGTACTAGGAGCTGCGGTTGTTGATGATGTGCTGGGATTAGCATTGCTAAGCACGTTGGTAGGACTAACAGAACTTAAATCAGAAACGAATGTATTGATCTCCGTAATAGAGATAATAGTGTTAGCGTTTGCTTTTTGGTTTGCAGTGGCCTTCACAACTCAGAAGATAGCTCATCCCATGTACAAATGGTTCTCAAGGCTCGGTGAGGAGGCCCCTGCACTAACACTGACGTTTGCCATATTGTTACTTCTTTCATTCGTAGCGGTTCAGCTAAGACTCAGCGCTATTCTCTTAGCTTACGCTTTTGGGCTAGGATTGTCCTCATTTAAGTATATGGCAAACAAGGCTAGGCTCATGATATACCCGCTCGTAACGCTCTTCTCGCCATTGTTTTTCATAAATGCCGGAGCCATGCTTGATATAGCAGCTTTATCAAACGTAGGTTTCGGCAGGTCATTATTTGTTATTCTAGCGATCATTGTGTTAGGGTTCTTAACAAAGCTTGTAGGATGTTTTATACCAGCGGTAGCGAGTGGGTTTAGTAAGAAGGAAGCCCTGATAATAGGCTTGGGAATGATTCCGAGGGCAGAGGTAATGATGACAACGGCATTAGCCGCGAAGGAAGCCGGGATTCTTTCACCCGAATCCTACCTAGCTTTGATATTGTTAATACCAATATCGTCGCTAACAGTTCCTATATTAATCTCAATAGTCTACAGGAAAGGTTAATTTAAAAACTCATTAAAGAGAACATCAGCTTCAGTTATTGTCAATTTTAAAAACCTCGTGATAACACTCAAGTGGTGGGGAAGGGACGGACACTCAACTATTAACTACACAAAGAAGCGACACTATATTGGAGAAGAAAAGAGCTATGCGCTGGCTAATAAGGGAACTTAAGAAACAGGGATTCATGGTATGGCCTGATTACCTAATAGAAGTTGCTGGTATAACACATAAAGTTGATGTGCTAGCGGTACTTTCACCAGTAACCGGGGTTGAATTGAAAATAGCATTCATCATTGCGGATACGCCTTTAAGACCAGAGGACGTCGAGAGATTTAGCGTATGGAGACAGGAAGGAAAATTCGATAAAGTTGTTATAATAGCGCTGAGGGATGTAAGCGTGGAAGCTTATGAATTAGCTAAAAAGCTAGGCATAGATATTGTTCGCGTAGGTAGAGATATAGAGGTGAAGTATAAGGAAGAACTAGGAAAGTATGATGTACTCCATGTTCACCCAGTTGTAAATGAAGGAAACGCCATCAAGTCATTAAAGAAGTATGAGAAAGGCTTCCTGAAGCGCATCGGCGTCCTAAAACACTATTTCATAATTTACTTACCCTTCATAGAATTTGAGCTAGAAGCTATAATTAGGGGGCCTGAGGAGGAAGGCTCAGGGGAAGTCGAAGAATTGTCCCTCACCTTCGAAGGTATACGAGGCTCCATAGTTATTGAGGAAGGAGACACGCTGAAACCCTTAAAGGATAGAGGGGGGTTTGCTGAGCTAAGTGATGCTGCCTTAGACATAATCAGGATCTTAACGAGAGATGGATACAAAACCATTAGCGAATTAGCAATGGAGTTAAAGCTAGGTGAGGGTAAGATAAAGTCTGTGGCTAATTTCCTGCTGAACAAAGCTCTAGTGGACGTGTACTCTGATATCATAGAAATACGCAAGACGATAGCGGAGAGCTCTTTCTCCATTTTAAGGTCATTAGAAACACGAGGAGTTCACCCGCATGAAGGAGAACCTCCTGTATCCAGTAATGAGTTAGTGATATTTCCCAGAATAAGCATAGATGGACTAATATCGTTCATAGAGTCTTTTGCGAGAAAAATCTCAGCCATTCACGTAATATACTACCCGTTCTATGTAGGTCTAATAGAGTGCAACGGGGAAAAGAAAGTTGTCAAGTACGCACTGATAGACGCTGTTACAGGAGCGGATGCCAGGGCTGTTTTATGGTTACTGACACATGTTGAAGATGTGATAGAGGGTTTCGTAGAGAAACAGCTTACTGAGTCAAAGGAAGAGGGTCGATGATCTCAATATATCCCAAGTACTCAAGTAGCACCGCCTCTAATTCATCTAGAAAGGTAACTGTACCTGGGGTAACTATTCTGTTATTAATTGATATCCCACGCTTTATTCTTACAGCGATTCCTACATGGCTAAGACTTAGCCCCTTGAACAGCAATTCATGATATCTAGGAGCTATTCTTAAAGCACATATCAGTGCCTCGTAGTCGACAGATCCTACAGGAGGTTCGTAACTTAAGGATTTCTTAAGACGGAAACGTCCTAGCGTGTTCGCAAGATCTCCTACTATGTTAACGTATCTTGTACAAAGTTCTGTCTCTAGGCTTGAGGTGCACCAGCCAACCGTATCGTTAATTTCAACTGATATCTTCTCCAGATCTTCTCTATGTATGCGAGTATGCTCCTTCATTGTTAGCTCTCTTAATAGAACTTCCCGAATCAAGCTAATCAGCCTATTAAGAAAATAACAAGGCGCTGTATAAATAAATGTGCTCTACAGATATCTTTGTGACCTTCTAGGTAATTCTAATGATCTTGACAGCATTATTTAGCGCTAGAAACACCGCAACAGGTAAGCTTACTTTAAGTAGCTGTCCCTCAGAGAGTGAAAGTTCGGTTCCCCAGAGATTGAAAGGTGGGGTCTTAATCAATGGTCTTATTATGGCGAATCCCTTGAAAGGAGAGAGATGATCTCCTACCTTAAAGTTGAGAATGTCGCTTTCCGAATGGAGAATCTTTGATATGAGGCCAGACTTGCCGTTAATGGATCCCGGAATTCTGACTAACCTTGACAAATCTTGAGTAACTTGCTCATCTATTTCTACGTATACTCGTTCAATTACTGCCTCTGGATTTCGTAGTATATCCTCTAATTCAATGCCATTACGGGCTATTCTCCCGCGCCACCCTCCATCCGTAGGTAGAGGTGATATTGGCTTAATTCGTTTAGACTGCGTAAAGAATCTGTTTAAGTCGAGACCTATGCCTCTAATGTAATCTACGAGCTCGCGGCGCTCTTTGGAATTAAGCCTTAGCCAATCTTCTTTCTCTGCTTCTACTACGACATGAAATCCTCTATTTCCAGTGAAGTACACTAGGATCTCGCTTCGGCTAAAGCCGAAGTCCTGGGTTAGTACGTCAATAAGCCTTAGAAGGTGATCCTTACCGAGATCGATGCATTTATCAGTGATAATGTTAAGGAAATTACTCTCTTCAACATTAATAACAATGTTATCGCATCCTTTAATATGATCTACGTCAATATCAAACATTAGTTCTGAGCCCAGCCAACCTTTATCTTCCATACGTTCCGCAGCGGGGTCACGATATATTGCAGCGGAGTAGTATGCTTGACGAGGCGTGTGTCTAGTTAAGTACTCTCTGAGAGAAGCTATACTTTGAAAGGATAAGTGCCGTATGTAAGATTTGCCTTCGAATGGCTGGAAGGCAAATTCTCTAAGCATATAGTTTTCTGGTAAACGGAGTTGCGCTTCCGAGTAGTACTTTCTCAAGAGATCCCGTAAAATGTTCTCAGTTTTCGTGACCTTCATAGGGTGTTCACTCTGATCTGGGAGCAACGTAATAACTTACTTTAGCACCCTGCATGTAATTTAATTCAAGATGAATAGGCATATCCGAATCCGTACGTAACGTAACTCTGTCTGACAGTTTTATTGGTTGCTTCAGGTGACTGAAGTACTCCATTCCGAAGCTAACGCTAAAGCCGGGTGATTCGGCTTTCGCGCTTTCTAAAGTACCCTTCTCTAGAGATAATTCAACTTCCGCTTCACCTAAATCACTTATGGATTTTAGTCTCAGAGTATTTTCATTCCCACTAACCCAGAGGGTTTCACCAACATCCTCGATACTATTTATGGCATCATACATTACGGTGCCTGAGGTTACGTATTCATTGCTTAACTCTAGGGACAGGTCTGGTATGTTCTCTGCCTCTCCCTCAGCTCTCAGAGGTATCATGAATTTTCGTGGAACACCTCGTCTTTCAAATATGAGGGATATGGTGGATTCTGTCCACTCTATGCTTATCTTATCGTCACGTTCAGCTGTCTTCATGATTTTTCCTACGTCCTCTAAATCCATTACCAGTGTGCTCTCCTCGTTGACATTAAACTCGTCGAATGACTCTTTGGGTATAGTAAATATTATTAATGCTGTCCTTGAGGGGTCTAGAGCTTTAAGTAGTAGACCTTCGTCAGGGTTAACCTTTATGATAGCTGTTTCGATGAACTTACTGGCTGACGTTATTATGTACCGCCATATTCTTGCGTCGGCAAAAGTTACTTTCACGTACAACACCATTTAATCCGTACGTTCTAGGATATTAAAAATAACCAACAATGCATTACTCATATTCACGCCACGTGTAACCACACTTCGTACACGTATATATCCTCGTTGGCGGCTCGTCTGCGGCCCTAGTTTGAAGTATTACATAGTAAGCCTCATCGTTGCCGCACCTAGGGCATCGGACACCCTTAGTTTTAGGAACTCCCTCCTTCTCTTTCGTAGTGTCCAGTATGAACATCCTTTCTGTTTCCTTATGCCGTATCTTCTTCCTAATAATCGCTCCTTTCCCAGCTTCATTAACTTCCTTAGCGTATCCGCAGGACGGGCATACTAGTATTGTTTTATCCCCCTGTTTCTTAGGGACCATCATACTTCCGCACTTTGGACAGAACTCTAACATAGTTTTCTCTCCCTCCGCACACCCAGTCTAGGTTATATCTGCGCATATTAACCTATTCACTTCCTCCGTTAGGGCGTTAAGAAGCTTCAAGCTTTCCTGAACTTTTCGCTTTACTGCTTCAGGAAATCTCTGGAGTTCACGGTCATAGAATTCGTTAAGGTTGATAAATATCCTCACTTCATCAATAAGTCTTGATGCACGCAAGTATTTCACCACGGTACTTCCATCACCGTCAGAAATCCCTAGGTGTTCAATGCCTTTTTCTCCTCGCATTATAACATAAAATGTTAATCTATGCCCTTGGCAGTCTTTGAATTCTTTCATAATTAAAATGCGTGATTCACTCTTCAACTTCTAAAGTCTCCTCTAGTTCTCTAAGTAATTTCTCAGTAATTGCCTTAGATTTAACCACGACCTCCCTTAGTACTTGGCCGGGGTCTATAGTCCCGTCAGTCACTATCCTTATTACGGGACTTCCCTCGAGCGGGTGCTCGACAGTATATGCAGCTAAGCGTACGTTTGGATGGCTTAATGCTATCTTAGCTATTAAGTTACCTATGGTGTGGTCCTCACCCACTAACTTAATCACAAGCTCTTTATCAGTATGTTTCCTGATCACTACCTCCAAGCTAAGCCCCTTCCTTCTCCTGTTAGCTTTCTTAATAAGCTTCTCCACTCTGAAGTTACGAGAAGCCTATGTCCTTCCTCCACAACAAAGCCCTCGTTCCTGAGTTCCTCCATAACTTCCTGTACGCTTTTATTTTGTAGCACTGAAAGTGACGTAATTAAGCACTTAGCCGAGTATGATGCCTTGGGCTTAACTTTAATGAGTTGATCTAGTGCTATTGCTAGCTCTCTCGCAACATTTAGAATGACGTCACTGGAGGCATTAGTGTAGAGTACTCCCTCCTTTACGTGTGCATCATTACCTAAGATCCTTAGTACCTCAACTAGCGCATCTGTAGGAAGCGGCCTACCTGTTGCTCTTATCAAGTCATTAAGCTTGATATACTCCCCTTGCCTCATCCAAGTATCTAGTCTCTTCCATTCCCTGTATGCCCTTATAACAGCATGACGTGTCTGTAAAGCCTCTACCCTATTGCCAAACACCGTTACTACTATCTTATTGTCCTTAACCTCCGCTCTTATTAGAGATGCGTGTACACCCTTAGCATTAAGTATTGAGTCAAGGAGTTCCAAGCATTTGCTACGTTCTCCGCAGGAAAGCACAAATTTGAATGTGGTCATAGGTAGAAGACCCTGAGTTGACCGTAGTCTGAGCTTACTTTCCTCTTCTCCAAGTTACCACAGGATTCGCATTTAAGCGTGTCGTTACTTAACTTAACCATGCGGCTACCACATCTCCCGCAAAAGGCCAATACGACACCTAGTTTATGCTCCTTTATGGTTAAGTTATAAGGTGGATAGTTGTTTAGTACTTTAGCCTTGAGGATGTCACCGACGCGCACTACTTCATAGAGATTCTTAACATACCTGTCAATGGATTGTGAAACGTGTAGGAGGCCCGTAAAACATGTAGGATATCGATGACCATGGTAATCACCAGCTATCTTAACTATGGCGAACTCATCCTTAACCACCTGTACAATGCCGTATACTACATCACTTTTTTCAGGCATTCTAGGAGGATTTACGGAAGGTTTCACAAATACAACCCGGCTGAGCATGTCTACCTGAGTTACTCCTGTCATGGCTGCCCTCACCACGCCGTTCTTGTCGAAGGTACCTATGCCCGGCAAGAATTCCTCGATCACGCATATTTCCTCTCCTGGGGTTACTCTCCGTCCCTGTATTTCATCTAATCTTCCCAAGGATACTCATCCTCCTACTTGACTAAGTAATCCTAGCCTTTAATTTGTGATGTTCCTTCAAACTTACGCCTAAACCTAACCAGTACTGTCTCAATATAGTGTACTTTCCTTCTATGTTTAGGGAGAATCCGCCGGATAGGGAACTTAAATGATTTAATGATTTCGAACGTCGATCTAGATTCGTGAGCAACCTTAGACAGAACGTTAATGAGGCCCCTACTCATCTTATGAAGAGAGTATACGTCTCTACAAATTGATAGTGCTGCTCTAACAAAATCCATGTCAGCACCTTTTAGGCTTAGATGAACACCAAAAGGAGGATTCATGACTACGGTGCAGTCACGTACTTCACGAATTGGGATTGATTCCCTTATGTCTCCCGCAATGAGGCTTACGGGAACATTCGTACGAAGTTCCAGGAAGTCCTTAGCTTTACTTAAGGCGTCATAGTCGATATCAATACAAATAACATGACTTGCTCCTAACAATAGGGCGCCGTAGGACAAGCGGCCAGTACCGCACCCCAGGTCAAATACTAATTTACCGCTCAAGTCGTTAGTCATGTAAGTTAACCACAGTATATCAGCAGCGATGTCGGAGGGTGTAATGTATTGCTCCAGCGCTTCGGAAGGATTGCTGAACTTAGGCACGGCCTCAATTTCACGTTCGAGGTCCTTTTTCCTCAGGGATGATCACCAGGGAAACCTATAGGAGTGAAGTTTCCCTAAAACGTAAAGTGCCTCCCCAGGAGTCAGGACAGGCTTATGGTATTCCGACAAGTCATCTATGGGTAGGCGGGGACAAGATGTAACTATGATTGAATCTATGTGAGGGTTATCTAGGTTAGCCAGCGTTGCGTTAGTCAAGTACGTGCATCTAGCAATGAAACACTTCCCACCCTTAGCCATGATAGCTTGCTTCACTGCGCTAACTATGCCGGGCCTATACTGGCCAGCAATGCCGGCAATGATTAACCAATTACTAGCTTTATTAGCTAGGAAGATCTTGCCAAACCTTACCTTTAGAACCCTCCTAACAGCCTCAGTCATGTCAACGTAAGTATGTCTATAGGGATCAACCTTAAAAACAGGCTTTAAACCTCCCAGCGATATCCCGGCTCCCAGCGAGTGAAAGGAACCTCCGGAAACCATGATAACCGCGTCAACACTACTTGACAGCACTGCTATGTCGGGGTAAATACATCCAAAGGCAAGCGATTTTCTCTTATCATTAACCACGGTAATCCCGTGCATCAGTAAGAACTTTCTAATAGTTCCATAGAGGTTCTTATGTTGCTGAGTCACGTAAAGAAGAACCCTTCTTAGTTTTCTTTCCTTTAAGTCCCTAGTAAGTTCCTCCATAATTTCCTTGTTTAATTTGGGTTCGTACACTATGTCCTCAAACACTACGTTCCCTGGGGGTTCCCAGAGAGGGTATCTGTCATGACCGAAATGTATGACTAAATCGTACTCTCTAACGATTTCGAGGTCAAGTAAGCATGACCCGAAATTTGGTGACGCGTCAATATTCACCTCAGAGTCATTAGTCTTAGCTAAGATGGCTTCCACCACCTGCGTCGTGCAGGGTTTAAAGCCCTCAGGTACTTGAACAAGTATCTTCTTAGCGTTCCGTATTCTAGATAATGTATTCTCCCTTAATGTGAAAATGTGATTCCCGCATTTCGTAAGACGTAGTTTTCTATCTGTGATCATTCTAAGAAGACGTAGTCTTCAACTCCTTTATAACGATCCTAGCATTAATTCCTAACTTATCCTTCAGACGTCGTAAGGCTTCCTTAGCTTGAGGTATCGCGGAACGCGGTATCCTGACCTCAGCTATCACACTACCGAATTTGACGCGTGCTGCGGTCCCTATGGGTTTCCCGAAGGCCTGCCTCATACCGTCCTGAAGCCTGTCGGCTCCGGCGAAAGCCATCATCTTATTCTCACGGAGCACATGATGCGGGTACTGTCTAATTATTAGCAGGTACTTGTCGTCACCGATATTCTTTGATAAGTACTTGTTAGCCATTACACGTCCTGCTTCTAGCGCATTATGCCTGATCTGTGCGAACTCAAGTGACACGAGCTCTAACACGACATCAAAGTCCCCGTAGGGATTACCCATGACGAACTTGCTTATTTTTGGTTGCGGTATACCATCTATATACTCCTTCCTAGTATAGGGGGGTTTCTTCAGCTCCTTATAGCACCTTGCTGGGCGTAGTGGCATTCTGTCAGCACCTATGGTGTAGGGAGGAAAGACGTATATAAGGATTTGCCATGCGTGGGATTAGTAGCAGATTACTACTCTGCGTTTTGATTAATTTTATGGGTGATTTTCTTCAGAAGCTTATATATTGCCGTGCATTCAGGGATACTCATGTTCGACCTGAATAACACGTGTTTCAGCGCTATTACTCCCCGCTCATCGCCCGTAGCTTCTCGAATAATATCCAAGTACCTTCTTATGGCTTGAAGTACATGCTGACCACAGTAGCTTACTTCTCGTCTGTGGGGTGCCTCCCTGATCTTGTTAACTTCGTATAAGTATAGAGCGACTGCATGAGAGAGGTTAAGGACATTGTACTCGCTTCCTGTATCTATAGTTGAAATGATGTCACATTGTCGCAGTTCGTCCCTCGTTAACCCGGTGCTTTCTCTACCGAAGACTAACGCGATTAAACCTTGCCTTGGTATTACGTGGGGGAGTTCCTCTATTCTTATTCCTTGCCGCAGAACGTCTCCCTCTAGATTTAGCTTTGCTGTGGTGCATACGCTAATTAGTACACCCGAGATACATTCAGTTAATGACCCAGTGACCCTCACTTTATTTATATTATCCTTTGCTCTAGCCGCGAACTCTAGGACTTCGCTGTCGTTAATATCGAACTGAGGATTCACGACACATATTTCATCAACGTTAAAATTTTTTGCAAGTCTCAGTATGAAGCCGAAATTTATTTTTCCTTCGGGGGATACAAGGACGAGCCGTACTCTGAGGTTTTCCTCACGATTCATTCCTCAACAGTCCCCTGAGGCTTTCCCTTGTAAAGTAAGGAAGTGATGAACAGGCGTATTGCCTTAAATGCTTAATGCTCTCTAGGAGTATCCGAGCATCTTATATATACGTTGTAGGTACCCTATCACGACAGCATGCTTAACGTTGGGAGGCGGGTTAACGAAGAGATAGTAGCGTTCCTCGCCCTTAAGCTCACTGAGTAACCTATCAACAATAACTGCTACTGGGTCAGCTATCTTACCACGTTCCTTAAGGTCTTCAAAGGACTCGAAACTTCTTTTCTTACGCTCCTCTAGCAAGGTCCACATGGTTTTCTTACCAATTCCTGGGAGAAGCTCTAATGAGTGAAGTTTAATCGTGAGAGGTGCGGCTATGTTAAAGAATGTTACGAAGACTTTCTCTTTTTCCTGCACAATCTTCCTTAATGCCTCCGGTAGGTACGAGCGGGCTACGCCACTAAGTTCATCGTATGTTATCGGCTCCCCCCACACGAAATCAACTTTATTTCTCAACTCCCTTAACCTAAAGCTCACACAAACCCTTTCTCCTTGCTTGATGCTTACTCCTGGCTTAGGATAGAATTCTAGGAGCGTGAAGTATTTGTCGCCAATTGCTTGGGCTATGGATCGTGACCTATGAGGAGGGTGTGGATCTATGGGGTTACCCTCAGGCATAAAGTCAAGTACTATAGCGTAGTCTTCCCTAGCTACTCTCTTATCACCCTTGCGGTATTTACTGCTCATCTTAAAACGCACCTATGAATATTTACTTCACTCTTCACGCTCTACGCAATAAGAAGCAGTTATGTCTAATATCTTTTTAATTGTTTCTTCATCTAGTGGTTCTGGTTTTTTATCGTAGATAACCCTAACCTCATCGGGTGTTTCGGGGACGATATTTGCAATCATTACGGCTGTTGCCTCGTCTATCCCTAATTTAGTGAGCGCCTTAACGAGTTCTTCCCCTCGAGCGCATTTGTTGAATCTACGTACATAATCCTTAACTCTCAAAGCTAACTGACTAAGACCAACCTCTGTGCTCTCCAGCTCCTCCAATACTTTCATCACGGTGCTGTAGGGTATATTACGTGCTTCTTTTAGCTTCATGGCTCCCCCATCACGCAGGTGCGGGTCTTAAGTGCTCAGGCAGTAGTATTAGTTCCTTTCTCTTGTTTCCTAGGTAAACCTCCACGATATAGGCTCTTCCCCGCTTGCCTATGATTGTCCCTACTTTCCCGACATATCTCCTATGAGGTAACGTGTTATGGATTGCTGGGTTGGGCTTTATGTACACCTTATCGCCTTCCTTATACTCATGCATTATTAGGCTTAGCGGCGGTATAGCACCGCGTTCCCTTATTCTCTTTCTGTATACTTTCCTGGTCCTGTTTCTTGGTCCCCTTGATGCCTTAACCACTTCGAGCACCTAAAACTCACTGGTACGTCCGCCTTATAAACATTGATAAAGCTAACAGCTACCCGTGACCTTGTCGCTACAATATGTGAGCACGTCAAGATAAAGCACATGCAATTCTTTTCCTAGTACCTCAGAGAAGGAGGGTGAGGTTCTGCCTTCATCCCCATGTACAAGCTCCTTAACGTAGAGCCCACCCTCACAATGGACTAGTATCTCACACGTGTACTTCCCGAGGGTTCTTCCCTTAACAGCGTAGACCCTTCTTACACGTTCAATATCAGCACGGCGACGGAGTACTCTCCGAGGCGTTCTCTGACGAATCTCGATGTCTTTGAACTTACGTTCTAAGGCATTGAGATCATCCTTAGTAAGGCCTGAGGGAGAATATGCTATGACTCTATATACCTTAGGGGAGGTCCTCTCCTTAATCTCCTGCACTACACGATACGGTACGTAGGAACTCAACTTTATGATCACCCACGGTGGAGTTGAGGCTTCAACCTCTGCGACCTTCAAATTAACAGCCCTTCTACGCGGCACTTTGAGTTCCAGGACGAGAGGCCTCCCAGACCCCAGCATACGGGCGTCAGCATCTTCCCTGCCAGCCGCGTGAAGCTTTAGTTCCTCTGCATTGTATATTCGTGTGATCTTCCTGCAGGACTCCTCAATAGATAGTTCATAGTACTTGGCCCCTCCTTCCCCTAGCCATTCCATTTGAGATATAAATCGGCCCAGCTTCACGTAATTGCCAAGTATGTACAAGGGTTGTGGTTGAACATTTACGGATAGGGAGTCTAAATCTAAAAGCACTACAGCATCGTAATGCTTGAAGTCCGGCTGTATACCTGTCAATAACTGTATTCTCTTTCCGACCTCCCTTTTAAGTTCCCTTGACACGGACTCCCAGTGCTCTATGCCTAAGTCCATTGCTAAGTTCTGCTCCCTCAACTCAATGTCCGAGCCGGACTTAACCCCAACAACGAAGGATTTCGACTCCAGACTCTCGAGTTCTTGAGCTGCAATTAATGCTACTTCGGATATAAAACGATCAAGGACATTATTGCATATGGCGCATGGTGCACAGCGTTCTTCGGTTTCCTTGTTCTCATGGCGAGAGTAGCTACGTGCTAGCTCTGTAAAGGGATAACATGCGTTCTTAGCTAGCTTAAGTATACAGGATCTAGCTTCCTCATCACCTGCCTTTGCCCTACTATGAAGTACCATGGAAAGCAGGATTTTTATGCTTCTGCCCCTTTCTGCATTAGAGAGCCCTTTCCCTAAGTTGGCGAAGAGCCTACCTAAGCACCTATCGCATAGGGGGATCCTTAATAGTGTCTCTAGTGCCTTGCTAAGTAACTCGTCCCTCTCGCCCTTAGAACCCACCTTTTATCCCCAGTTTCCTCAGTATCCCTTTCTTCCTCTTAATGTTCTTCAGCATTTTCCTAGTGTTTTCATAGTATGCTAGAAGTTCTCTCACGTCCTCTGGTCTAGTGCCTGAGCCTAAGGCTATTCTCTTTATCCTCCGCCTATCGATTATTGATGGGTTGTCTAGTTCTTCGTAAGTCATTGATTCCATAATGTGTAGCCACTTATTCATCTTTTCTTCAGACAGTCTGAGCTTCTCGTCGTCTAAGGGCATCGTAGCGAGACCGGGGATCATCTGAAGTACCTTGCGTAGCGGCCCCATCTTCTTTAGTGACTTAATCTGGGCGTACATATCGCGTAGTGTAAGTCTGCCAGTTAGTATTGCTTTCTCAAAACGCTTCTCTAGTTCAGTGCTTTCTTCGAGAGCCCTAAACTTCTCAAGCAGGGTCTCTAGGTCGCCTAGACCAAGTAACCTAGCGACGAATTTCCTAGGGCTGAAGGGCTCTAGATCCTCTATTTTCTCCCCGTCCCCTATGAACTTTATGCGGGCTCCAGTTACTGAGACTGCAGATATAGCGCCGCCTCCCTTAGCGGTACCGTCTAACTTAGTGATTATTATTGAACCTATGGGAGTTCTTTCGTGAAACCTCCTAGCAAGGTCGTAGGCCTTCTGACCTAGGTAGGCATCAATAACGAGAATTACTTCATTAGGTTCTATCGCGTCGGCAAGCTCACGCATCTCCCTAAGTAATTCTTCTTCCTCTCCATAACCATGTCTCCCAGCAGTGTCAACGATTATTACGTTCACTCCTTCACTAAGCAGCTTCTTTACACCTCGTCTCGCGATGCCTACGGGGTCGTGAGAATTACGTTCTCCGTAAAACGGAACACCTATTTGTTCAGCTAGTTGCTTGAGCTGATCGTATGCCGCTGGACGGTACGTATCGGTCGTTATTAACCCAACCCTGTATCCACGTCGCTTGTAAAAGTATGCTAGCTTTCCGGCTGTAGTGGTTTTACCGCTTCCTTGAATTCCAACTAACATTACAATCCATGGTAGCTTTTTGGGCAGGATCTCGGGAGCCTCTCCCCCAAAAAGCTCGACTAGGCTATCATATACTATCTTAACGAACCACTCACGCCTCAGTACTCCCGGTGGTGGCTCTGATTCTAGAGCGCGTTCCTTGATTTTTCGCGTTAGCTCCAGTACTACACGTACGTTAACATCGGCGCTGATTAGCGTTTTCTGGAGTTCTTTAATGAACTGATTTACGGCTTCCTCGTACTTTCCCTTTCCTTTCAGGAAGCTGGCTACGGCGCTTCGTAGTCGCTCTAGTCCCTTCATTTGACTCCCTTAAGTACCCTCATGATTTTCCTTCTGCCCATCACAACCCAGTACTCGACCTCGGCGCCAGGTTCAAGTTTCGCGCGTATGTCCTCCTCACTTGGCATGTCAACCTCGAATGTTTCATATGTTTCAAGGTCCATTAACTGAACGGTGTCCCCCGTTACCGCTATTACTTGGGCGTTCCTCTTGTCAATTATTGGAACTTCAACCCTCTGGCTCACGGGAGCAACTAAAGTTCTCTTGTTTCCGGTGAATATTCCTATAGCAACTACGTGTGCCTTAGCACTACCGTGCTTACCAGTCTTAGCTTTACTCATCTCAACGATTCTGCATGGCTCACCATTTATTACAATGAAGTTCCCTACCTTCAAGCTCCCAAGTTCAGCATACATCGTGCTCATGTAATCGACACCTCAAACCTTACCTTAGGTGTGAGCTTAAAAATAGTTTTCAATGCAGGCCAATATGCTAAGATCTCAGCGTAAATCAACTTAATAATATAGATGATTATGGCGCCGCGGCCGGGATTTGAACCCGGGTCACGGGCTATCTGCGCGGGTCCTCGACAGGCCCGCATACTGGGCCGGGCTATACTACCGCGGCACTGCCAAGACCCTAATTTGTTAGGGGTATATTAAGGTTACTCCACCATCAAGACTAAATAATAGTGTTTGATTACATCATTAAGGTAGGAGGTGTTAGTATTGCCAGGCACGCGATTCGTGTACAATGATCTGGGCAGGGAGTTCGGACGATGGTTTGACTGGATCATAGGGGCAGCAGAGATCTACGACTACGGCAGGTACCCTGTTAAGGGTATGGGTGTTTGGATGCCTTACGGATTCCGTTTAAGAAGGTATGTTATTGAGTTATTGAGAGAGGTTCTCGATTCAAGAGGGCATGAGGAAATACTTCTCCCGTTACTGATACCTGATTTTATCCTGGCTAAGGAGTCTGAGCACATACGTGGTTTTGAGGGGCAAGTGTACTGGGTTACGCGAGGCGGCTTTGAGGAACTTGACGTGAAGCTAGCGTTAAGGCCTACAAGCGAGACGCCTCTGTCCTACATGGAGTCATTCTGGATTAAGAGCTATAAACAGTTGCCTAAGAAGTACTACCAGATAGTTAGTATGTTTAGGTACGAAACTAAGGCAACGCGCCCGATGCTGCGCGTGCGGGAGGTTACGATGTTCAAGGAGGCACATACGGTGCATGAGGATTTCGATGATTGCGAGAGGCAGGTACTGGAGGCCATAGAGGCATATAAGGAGTTCTTTGATAGACTAGGTATCCCATACGTCATATCAAAGAGGCCTGAGTGGGATAAGTTTGCTGGAGCCATATACACGATAGCGTTCGACACGCTAATGCCTGACGGTAAGGCTCTTCAAATAGGGACCGTCCATAACTTGGGCCAGACATTCACTAAGGTATTCGAGGTCAGAATTCAGAGAAGGGATCAGTCAATAGATTATGCCTGGCAAACATCGTATGGAGTCTCGGAACGAGTGATAGCGTCGTTAATAAGTGTGCACGGAGACTCCAAAGGATTAAGAATTCTGTATGAGATAGCGCCGATACAGGTCGTGATCATACCTATACCCGCAGGGTCGAATGAAGAGAAAGATGCGGTGGTTAAGGAAGCCCACACCTTGCGTAGGAGGCTCCTAAAGGAGGGAATCAGGGCGCATGTAGATGACGACCCGGATAGGACGCCGGGCGAGAAGTACAACTTCTGGGAAATGAAGGGCGTACCCATAAGGCTAGAGATAGGACCTAAGGAACTACGGGAGAGGATCGTCACGGTATTTAGGAGGGATAAGAAGGTAAGAGTGCGTGTGAAAATAGAGGAGCTTGCTGATTTCATTAAGAAGCTAGGGAAGGAGATAGATAGAGAGTTAAAGAGGCAGGCACAGGAGAAGTTCAAGTCAAAAGTAAAGATGTTTAATGACGTGGAGGACGCTAAGAAGTTCTTCGAGCAGGACGTTGGGATAGTCGAGATCCCGTGGTGCGGGAAGGAAGAATGTGCCAGTGAAGTTGCTGAGGCGCTTGGTGCAGATGCCCTAGGAACACCTCTTGATAAGGACGTAGATATTAGGGGTATGAGATGTCCTACATGTGGAGCGCCGGCCGTGACGCTAATGAGATATGCTAAGAAGTACTGAGGCAAGGAGCTTTTTCTAAGGGCACTTACACAGTCCATAGCACTTTATACGTGTAGTAAAGATTAAATATACGGTCTAAAGAGACCTAGAGGTGCAGGGTTGTGCCCAAGAAACGTGAAAATAGGGGTAGGCATAAAGGCGGCAAAGGTTCCGTGAGAATGATTCAGTGTGATCAGTGTGGTCGCATGGTGCCTGAAGACAAGGCAATATGTGTGACAAGATGGTACTCTCCTGTAGATCCTCAGCTAGCTGCCGAACTCGAGAAGAAAGGCGCGATAATAGCGAGATACCCCGTGAGGAAGTGCTACTGCGTGAGTTGCGCTGTCTTCCTGGGCATCGTTAAGGTCAGGTCTGAGGAAGAGCGGAAGAGAAGAAGAACAAGATAAACTATTTAGGGCTGGATTAAATCCCTATTCAGGTGTGGTGAGGAACTATGAAAATCCCGAAGAAGATAAGAACATATTGCCCTCGGTGTAAGGCGCACACAGTACATAGTGTAATGATCTACAAGGCCGGGAAAAGAAGGGCATTGGCTGAGGGTCAGCGCAGGTATGAGAGGAAGAATAAGGGGTACGGTAGTAAAAGGAAGCCCGAACAGAAGAGGATGGCTAAGGTCACGAAGAAAGTCGTGTTGAAGCTCAAGTGTTCTCAGTGTGGATACGTAAGCCACAGGAAGGGTATACGGTTAAAGAAGGCAGAGTTAGTGGAGGTTGTTAGGAGATGAGGAAGCGCAAGATCCTAATACCAATGCCCAAGTCAAGGTTCGTGAAAGTGAAGTGTCCATCCTGCGGTAATGAGCAAATAGTGTTCGACCATGCAACCTTCCCTGCAAGGTGTTTAGTCTGCGGAACGATCCTTGTAGAACCTACTGGCGGCAAAGCGAAGATCCTAGGGGATATTGTTAAGATCTTGGGATAGGATAAGATATATCTAAGATCATTCTAACGACTTATAATTGGGTTTAAGTATTAACATGATTCTCTAGTAGGTGATAGCCTCACTTATATTAAGCGGTCAGCATATAGTATGCAGGCGGTGAATACCATGGTAAGGAAGCGTAAGCCCATGCCAAGAGTTGGGGAACTAGTCATAGGAACAGTTAAGAAGATCTTTGATTACGGCGCATATCTTAGCCTGGACGAGTATAATAATCACGAGGCATACCTACCTTGGTCAGAAGTAAGTTCCAAATGGGTGAAGGACATACATGACTTCCTGAGAGAAGGTCAGAAGGTAGTTGTTAAAGTAATACGTGTTGATAGACGTCGCGGACACATAGATGTTTCCCTAAAAAGAGTTAACGCGTCAGAACAAAGAAGGAAAATGCTAGAGTTTAGGAGAGCACAGAGAGCTGAGAAAATGCTTGAGATTGTGGCCAAGAAACTTGGGAAAACTCTTGACGATGCCTACAGAGATGTAGGGTGGAAGCTAGAGGACTACTACGGGGAAATATTCTACGGTTTCGAAGAAGCGGCGTATCGTGGAGAAGGTGCATTACGTGAAGCAGGCGTGCCGGAGGAATGGATTCCGGTGCTAATAGAGGAGATACGGAAGCACATACGTATAAAACGCGTTAAGATAAGGGGGCTCATAGCACTGATAAGTACAGCACCAGATGGTGTTGAGCGCATAAGAATGGCCTTCACAGCGCCACTGAAGAAAATTGAGATTCCACCAGATACTAACGTGAGAGTCTATACTATTGGAGCACCTAGGTATAGGGTGGAGGTCATCTCATCGGATTACAAGAAAGCAGAGAGAGTGCTATCCGAGTATATACATAATGTAGAGAATTACGCGAAACGCTTCAATATGGTCTTCGCTTACGAGAGGGAGAAAAGCTAATGAAGTTTCTACTCAAGAAATGTCCTAGGTGTGGCAGGTACACCTTAAGGGAAGCGTGTCCTGTTTGTAAGATAAATACTAAGGTAGCACATCCTCCTCGATTCTCCCCGCAAGACAAGTACGTAAAGTATAGGATAATATTACGAGAATTAAGCACCAATATAAAGGATATAGACTAAGCCATTTTAGATTGACGGATTTACAATGGTGTATCTTTTAGCTTTAGGAAGTAAGCTATAAGATTTGTGAGGGGATGCAAAACCATAACTATGTATACCCCCATAGCTAAATCCACTAAAGACACCTCTATACCCACGGCGTCATTAACTCTGAGTGCGGTTACCAGGACGTAAGTAACGAGAATAAAACTCAATTGATCCATAGGTATGAAAGGATCTCCTGAACGTATGTTTAAGCGCCGCTTCACAAAGGAGTTTAAGGAGTCTCCGACCATTGCGCCGATGCCAGATACAACTCCATATGTAATCCATCCATGATTATGAGTCACTAGTGTATAAATGCATCCTATGAGAAGACCTCCAGTAATTCCTGCAACAAAGCCCTCGATAGACTTATTCTTGCCTAACAGTCTCTTTCCATCAACAAACCTTAAGCCAAAATCTAGCGGATGTTTCTTGCGTATAATTCCACTAGCGACTACAGGCATAGCGTTAGCAACCATTGCTGGCAGAAATAGGAACACGGAACGTAGGAGCGCATGCTCAAATATCGTCAGCCAGCTTAACACCTTCATCACCCACCTCGAATTTCACTCTCTTACCAGCCCATGAGTCTGGATAGCTAAATATAAGCACACCCTTACCGGGCCCTATTCTTTCACACTTAATCACTAAGTCGCTCCAATACGATATGAGAGCGTCGCCACTAATTTCTTCCTTGCCCGTAAGTGCGGTGCGTACTTGAGCAGTAACAAGTACTAGGGCTTTATCCTGGTGAACTATTTGAGAAAGCAGCGCAAGGATAGTATTGAACAATACGTTAGCATACCTTGACCTTAGAACTTCAGCTCTGTAGAAGTTGTTGATTGAATCAATAGCTAGGTACTTCACACGAAAGCCTGACAAGAGTACGTCGAAAATTAGTTTAAGGAGATGTTCTCCGCTCACCGCATTTGCCAAGAAACATCGAGGTCCTAGGTCATACCTTCTAAGCAGGTTAAGGTAATGAGGCCCTTCCGTACTTATGAAGTAGCATGCTTCATTGTCAGCAAGATCCCTACAGATAACCTCCATGAGTTGCATCGCTATGTTAGTCTTACCTGAGCCAGCAACACCATATAGCACCGTGAGGTGCCCCATCAACAACCTAGTGAGCTCTTTCCATGTCAACGCCATTGACTGTCGAGGTAACTTATTAGCGTGTAAAAATAAAACCCACCGTGAGAGGCCGAAAGTTGAGGATCCCAAGATCCCGGAACATTAAGGCTGTGATATGCGATCCGAGGCTAATGAGGAAATTTGTTAAGTTAGCAGATGAGCTAGGTTTAACTTACTCGGTTCCCGGTAGCTCAGAAACTAAGGTGTCAGCTGATATAATCATTATAGACGATGAGTGTTTAGAACACTACGAAATAAATTCAAATACAGCATATCTCGTAGCTAATGATAATGTGAAGAACATAGTTTCAGAGGTCGCAGGTATAAGAAAAGCTTCTGTACTAATGGTTGGTGTAGATTTAGGGGCTAATATTGCTTTTGCCGTGTTTGCTGATAAGGAACTAGTTAACGTGGGTAAGGTGCGTGAACCCGAAGATTTCTTTCAGAGATTAAAAGAATTAGTGGATTTTGTGGAGCCTCGTAAGGTAATAGTTAAAGTAGGACTCCCGGAAATCAATGACGTGGATAATGTTGTTGGCGAAATATTAGAGGGACTCTTGAGAATGGGATATATCGCATATCTAGTTGATGAAAGTCGGACATCCGTGGAAGCTCCCAAAATGGTATTAAGGAAGTTGACTGTAAAGGATGATGACATATTAGCGGCTATTAACATAGCCCTTAGGAACGGTATGAGGGTTACTTAAGGTATTATTTACAAGGGTTTACGAGGTGACTCTAAGTGCCCGGTGGACCTCCTTGGAGATGGCGTAGGTGGATGGGAAGAGGCAGGATGCCTAAGCCAAGATTCATTCATACTCCTTTAAGAGGGTATGCCTACATACCCTCACCTGCAGTGCCACCGGGTATGGATTATGAGGAAATACTTCCTGATGAGCTTGAGGCGCTGCGTTTGGTGTATGTAGAGAAGAAATCACAAAGTGAGGCTGCCCAAATAATGGGTGTTTCTAGGGGTACGGTATGGCGGTTACTGGATAGTGGCCGAAGCAAATTAGTGAAGGCATTGATTTCAGGCAAGGCTATAGTAGTGGTTCCACCTCAGCCCGAGCACTCTTCGCCGGAGTGAGTGCTATTCGAGCTACAGGGGTCTTCTCAATAGCAGTCATAGTCAAGAATACCTTTGAGGGCCTCGTATATGGCGGAGTACGTGTCAATGCCTAACTCATATACGCGGGCGTTCTCTAAGCTCCTTTCCTTAAGGATTCCGATAATTGCTTCTTCATCAATGTGCGGACTAATGGACCTTAGGCACTTCCTTAACACGTTCTTGGCGAGTCTTCGGCGTTGTGAAAACATGCATCTCAGGAGGGTTTCAAGAAGAGTATGCTCGGGCTTCCATTCACGTATGCGTTTCAACACCACTAGTTGTGATGAGACCTTTGGGCTAGGGATGAAGTCCTTGGGCTTGAATGTTGCTGAGACCTTAACTATGTTGAAGTAATTCACCATAACTGTAACGCGACCGTACTCCTTACTGCCTGGAGTGGATGTAAGTCTTCTGGCAACCTCCTGTTGAAGCATTAGGACAGCTGCCCTCATGTTGGAACGTACATATGCGATGAGTACCGGTCCAGTTAACGAGTATGGTGTGTTCGACGCTAAAACATCAGCTCTGGTGCACCTGTTTTCAAGGAGACATATACCATCCCCTAAAAGAGGGTGGACATGAATTAGATCCTCAACGTTGGTGCTTAGAATACTGGCTATCCGTGGATCCACCTCAACAGCTATCACAGGCCTCCCTAATGTTGCAAGGAACCTTGTTAGGAAACCGGCACCAGCCCCTAACTCAAAAATAATCTGAGGGTCTAATTCTTTTAATTCTCTAACAAACGCGTAGCCTACCCTACAGGAACGCATAAAATGTTGGCTATACTTCTTCATTAATTTAATAACACGGATCTGGCGTAACTCACACTGTAGCTGGCGGCATGCCTCAACTAACGCACTTTCAAGGCAAATATCGTCTACCATTTTGGGGCATTCCTTCAAGGCAATGTTAAGCGAGACAGTATAATAATTTAGCCTCAGTTAATGAATGCAAATGTGGTGCCGGGGGTGCTTGTTGAACTCGAGCTTAAGACGGGAGAGATACTGCGCATTGTGGGCCCGGCAAGAGTTGAAGTGCTCGACGGGTCGCTGCTAGCAGTGGGTGCGATATACAGGAGGGGAGAATCATTTGTTGTGCATAGTCTAAGAAGCTACGGTATCAAGGCTTTAGAGGACACCAAGATAAAGGCGACACTTGGCGAGGGCGCGTCCGTAGAGGAACCCTCCGAGGATGAGGAGGTAATCGATGACTGGATTAATGTGGCGAAAATCATTCGTGAAGACCCACGCAAAATTAAGAAGGTAATAATCATAGGTCCAGTAGAATCCGGGAAAACCACGCTAACAGCCTTTATAGCCAATTACATGATGGAGCGAGGTAGCAAGGTATGTGTCATAGAGGGAGACGTAGGGCAGGAAGACCTCGCAGTACCAGGGACACTCTCCCTAGCCCTTCCCTTAAGGAAGTTCCTGTGGTTAAGGGAACTAAAGTGTGAGAGAATAAGATTCGTTGGGTGTATCTCACCCAGTCATGTGCAATGCCAGCTACATGTACTTACTGCGTTACGTGAGTTAATCGAGGAAGCCGAGAACTTGGAGTGTGATACCATAGTAGTGAATACGGACGGGTGGGTATCCAGCAAACAGGCGCTGGACTTCAAAGTATCAATTATAAGATGGTTAAGACCAACACACGTTGTCACACTAAGCAATGATATTTACGACATCATGCGCGCCGTGCTCGGTCATAATTTCTTTACTGTGGTGCTGAAGGCGAGAGCACCAATGAAAGTCAAGGAGAGAAGCAGAGAAGAAAGAAGAAGATTAAGGATAGAGGCCTACAGAAAATACTTTTCCGCAGGATCGAAGACCGTGAGCCTAAGACTAGGCGAAGTTGGGCTAATAGGTTCCTGTGTATTAGGAGGGCAGAGGATATCGATTGATGAGGCAATCACTTTATGCCCTTCTCTACAGCCAGTACGCGATAAAGTGCTTTTCACTTCACTGTACGGGCAATACCTAAACGTGGTCCTAAGCGATGGTCTACACAGTATAACGTGCGGAGAGAGTGCGGATCATAGTTACATAATCAATGCCGTACGAAAAGATGACTTAAGCGGATATCTGGTCGGGGTCCTAGATGAGGAAGGTAAGGATGTAGCATTAGGCATAATCGAGGACGTAGATTTTAACAATAACGTCATTAAGGTCAGGACGCCTTACAGTGGTAAGATATCAGCTCTAGTAGTTGGGAGAATAAAGTTATCACCCAACTACGAGGATACAGGTAGGGTGCTACGATGCGGGATATAGCATCGCTCTTGGGGTACTACGGAAGTCAAGGGAACATAATTACTGTAAAGAAGACGTTAAGTACAGAGTATGAGCCAACCAAGGTATTAGAGGAAGCTGAGAGAAAGGGAACTCCTGCGGTATTTAATGTTCAGGACTTTCCTTTACCTTGCGCTGGCTCATTAATACCCACACGAGAACATCTTTACACCTTGATGGGGGTGAGAAGCGATGAAGATGCCTACAGAAGGGTCTTAGCATCGCCTCCCTCTAACGACTGGTTCATAGAGAAATCCTTTGAAAGCATTTTCTCGGAGTTCAAGGGTAATGTTAAGGATCTTCCCGCAATAAGGTTCTATGAGAAAGATGGAGGTAGGTACATCACTACGTCTATCATTGTTGCCCGCGTACCGGGCACGGACACCTATAACGCGTCAGTCCACAGGCTCATGATTAGTGACGAGAAAGGATTTGCAATACGGATTGTTCCAAGGCATCTTTATAGAATATATGAGGACAACTTAAAGGAAGGTAAGGAAACTCCAGTAGCTATAATGATTGGTGCATCACCACTGACCCTACTAGCATCATCTCTTTCACCCCCGCTAGGAGTCTTTGAGTTGTCGCTTTACAAGAACTTAGCTAATGAGAGACTTGAAATCGTATACACACCCAACTATGAGATACCTGTGGATGCATCATCAGCCATCATAATTGAAGGCGTGCTGACAAGTAAGCTTGTTGATGAGGGCCCGTTCGTAGATTTACTTAACCTATATGACAGAAAAAGAAAACAACCGTATCTTAAGGTTGAAAAGATCTACCTCAATCAAAGCTCACGGGCGTTCTTTCATGTCCTTCTCCCTGGGGGGCTGGAGCACAAAACCATTATGGGCTTTCCTAGAGAAGCCGCGATCTGGGACGCTGTCCGTAAGGCAGTTCCGCGAGTAATTAAAGTACGGTTAACTTCCGCAGGTGGTGGGTGGCTTCACGCGATAATATCCATTGAGAGAAACAGCGATGGGGACGGCAAGACCGCTATCATGGCGGCCTTCGGTGCTCACCCAAGCGTAAAGCACGTAGTTGTAGTTGATTACGACATTGACCCGGATAAACCAGGGGACGTGGAATGGGCTATAGCAACCCGCTTCCGAGCGGACCGAGGCTTAGTAATAATAAATAACGCACGTGGCTCTACACTAGACCCCACAGCAGAGGATGGTATAGTAACTAAGATGGGTATTGATGCAACTTACCCGTTAGGAGAACGTAGCAAATACGAGCGCCCCTCGTACCCTAGGGGGCGGTGAAATATGTACCTCACCAAAGAGGAAGAGAAAGTACTTCGAGGCGATGAAGGGGAGGTCAAGGCTCGAGCCTTTAAAGTTATTGTTAAAGTAGGAGAAATTTTCGGCGCGGAGAGGCTAGTTAATATAAGCCATGCGCATGTATCAGGTATTTCTTACTTCAACATAGGGAAGCACGGTGTTGAGTTCCTCAGGGATCTAGCGAATAATGGGGCTAAATTCTCGGTATTCACGACCGCTAATCCTTATGCTGCGCATTACCTCTCCTTCAATGGAAGAGGATTTAGTAAGAACGTGATTGACAATCAAGAACAAATAATAAACATATT
Organism: Desulfurococcales archaeon; assembly: GCA_027064885.1. Taxonomy (GTDB): domain Archaea; phylum Thermoproteota; class Thermoprotei_A; order Sulfolobales; family NBVN01; genus WAOL01. The sequence continues at coordinate 4,820 of JAMOOZ010000064.1, read as the reverse complement.
AATCAGCATGGGGGCACATGCCTTCACGTGCGCTCCCTACCATATACGTAGGCCTGGGATAGGTGAACACCTGGCTTGGGCCGAAAGTAATGCTGTGCTTTACGCTAATAGTGTGCTTGGAGCGAAAACCAATCGTGAAGGCGGTCCGTTGGCTCTTCTTGAAGCCATAGTGGGCAAGACCCCTTACTATGGAATGCATATGGACGAAGAACGGTGCCCATCAATATTAATTAAAGTTCCAAAACCTTCATCCCTGTTAGAAGCGGCAGCAATAGGGTACTTAGTAGGAAAGATCTCTCCCTCGAAAATACCCTATGTAGAAGGGTTAGGTAAGGCGCCAGAAGAGTGGCTGAAAGCATTCCTAGCCGGTGTCGGGACTACTTCCAGTGCTCCCATGGTGTTCCTAGAGGGGATTACCCCTGACCGTAGAAGAGTAAAGAAAGACAACATACAAGAACGCGTGAAGCTATCTGAAGAGGATGTCAAATCCTTCATTAAGGAGCACAGCCCGTCTCAAGAAGTGACTGGCAATAGACTGTATGTGATAGGTTGCCCACATGTTAGTAAGGAGGAAATCCGTAAAATTACTCTACGCATGGAGAAAACATACAGCAATGTACGCAATGAAGAACTATGGATCATAACAGGGTGTTTCTCATTGCCATGTAGCAAAATCCTAGTAAAGCCCAGTAGCAAAGTGAAGATAGTAGAGGGTGTGTGTCCTGTAGTCACTAGGCTGGATCTTCTAGGCGTCGAAGAAGTAGTAACAGACTCAGCTAAGGCGCTACACTACCTACCCAGGCTAGCACATGTTAGGTCTTTCATAATGGACAGAAAGGAGATACTCAAAAGATTTGGGGTGAAGTTGCATGGATAATGACATAGCTAACATCGCTGTAAAGTTAAAGGTTGTAGTCGAGAGCATACGGCAACACGACGAACTCTGTGGGGTGCTAAAGGTTATCGATCACCCAATTTCATTTCTTGGAGACGTGGATGCCGAATCGGGGAGAATACGTGATGGAGGTAATGTTAAAGATAGTATACTGCTGTACCCTACCGCAGTAGGCAGTACGGTGGGGTCCTACGTGATTTACGGGTTATCAAGAAGCGGGAATGCACCAGTTGCTATAGTCACATGTAATGAGGATGTTGTAACAACGGTTGGCGCGGTTATAGCGGGCATACCGCTCTATAAGCTAGTGGACTGTAGCGTGATTAAGGACCTTAAGAAGTATGATGGTAGGGTTTTCTGTATACATGACTCGGTCTTAGTAATGAAAAAGCAAGTTTTTCCTCTAGAATGCCAAGAGCGAGGCTGAGATCGGGGATAAGGTGGCATAAAATGGCTGGGGACGAAGGAAAGCTGATAGTACTTGAGGGGATTGATGGTGCTGGTAAAACGACCATTGCAAAGACCTTAGTTAATGAACTAAAGAGAAAAGGGTTTAATGCCCTATACACTTACGAACCATTTGATAAAGAGCTGATATCGATTTTGAATAAGAAGGGCTCGGTGCTAGGTGGTATATTCGAGGCATTAATTATGGCTGCTGACAGATATAATCATATCGAATGCTTAGTGAAGCCCGCCCTGCAGGCTGGCACGATCGTCGTTATGGATCGTTATTATTATTCTTCCCTAGCATATCAAGGTGCTCACGGCGTCTCCCTTGAGTGGATAAGGACGTTAAATAACTTCGCCTTACGACCGGATCTAGCCATATACCTTGATGTCCCTGAGGAGGTAGGTTTGCAAAGGAAGAAACGCTCGACTACACGTATACCTTACTTGGAAAGCAGTAAAGACTTCGTTAGAAGAGTGCGTGAAATATATCTGGACTTAGTTAGGAGCGGAGAGTTAATCTTAGTGGATGGGACGCAGGATCTCAGTAAAGTCGTCCTAGAGTGTAAAAAGTTGCTCTGTTCAAAACTAAGTCTGCTCTGCTAACTCCTTAAGTGCGCCTTTTGTACAGTACTTATTGATGGCTTCATCTATGGCTTTAAGCGTCTTAATGTAGACGTCGCCTTGAATGTATCCTCCCTTAACTAAGGCTAAGAATAGCTTGCTGTCAATGATTCTGCAAGGTTCGTCTAAAGCCCTAACTAAGTCTACCTCTAGGTCAACGTATTGCACCTGACCTGAAGGGAGGAACTCAGGCGGGGTATTCACGTTTACATATACTCCCTTTAAGTTACCGTTTTTATCAAAGTACCTATGCTCAGTAATCCAAGATCTCTCCACAATGTACGTTAAGATCTTGTCTCCAGGCTCTTTAGGTACGCTTAACCCGTCGTACTCTCCCGCTGATTTAACATTCCTTTTTACGATAGCGCTTATGCCTCCGTTGTCAATTATCTGGATGGGTTTTGCCTTTCCTAGCACTACATTCTTCTTAGTAATTCTTTTATGAAGGAGGATTATGTCGCGTTTACTGCTTAGCCTATGTGCTATCCACTTTCTTATTAGGGCGGCTAGCTTAGAGCTGTTTACTTCAGTAGCTATAATATCTAGTAAGTCTACGAGTCCATTATTTCGGGTCTCGTCTGACCTAAGTATATGATGATAGGGTGCGGTCGGCGCAACCTCGTCTCGAACAGCATCTAGGTATTTTTTCGAGTTGTAGGTGAGTTCTATTAACCTCATAAATTCTCCTATGTATACTACTTCCAAAGGTTTCGCATTCGCTAGCTTACGCTCAACATCTTTTAACTTAGAAATTAGTTGTGGAATCTCGCTAATAACTTCCTTTAAGTTAGCCTCATCGGCATTGCTTCTCCACCTAATGCTAAATCCCTGTCTTACATACTGAGCAGATGCCTCCAATAGGCTTGATATGCGCTCCTTGTTTCTAATAAAGTTGCTGAATGAGACACCAGAGCCTTTCCCCACTATCGCGTATTTGCCAACTACTCTAACTCTACTGGAAACAACCATGCGTTCTCCAGGTCTGACAGGAACTTTAACAACAGTAACCGGTATCTCCTTCCCACTCATGCATTCTGGCTCATCTACAAGAGTTGCTGGACCTACTGGTGTTTCTGCAACGCACTCCCGTCCCTCTTGCCCTATTATACGAGCCTTGAATGTGGCGTACAACCCTATCCTAGGTCTATATACTATTATGTCCGGTACAGTATTCTCGATTATTGAGCCGATAGCATGTACTTCGCCAGGGAAACCTAGTATTAATATCTGTGAAGGGTTGTTCTCATCGGACTTTACAGTGACATCTGCAGGTTTCCCCCTTTGCTCATTTATTCCTAGTCTTTCCGCTATTACTGGACTTACATCTACTAGCTCAATGCCATTATCGTGAAGTATCTTAGATATTGCTGTAGAATAAATTCCTCTGACCCTAGCACGTATAGGCATGATTTAGAGTACCTCACACATCAGTGCTAAGCTACAGACCGTTAGAGTGTTAGTCCTTTACTGTTGATAGTACAGCAACGATATTCCACACAGCAGTTCTTGTATGCATCGGCATGTTGGGATCTTGCGATACTTCATCTAGTATGCTTATGGCATTGGCTGCTCTCACACCTGGTGACAGGGAGAGGTCTCTCAGCATTTTCATGGCCTCTATAGCAGCTCGCCTGATATTCCTGGGAACACTGGAGTCGCCAATGATTTTCTCAAGTAAGATCATAGCCTGTCTTATTTTAGCCTCATTGAGACTCTTCTTATCTATACCGGGGCTCGCCACGTCGACCACCTCCTTGAATAGGGTATGTGCATAGGAATAATAAATTAAACTAAGAATAATTCTGCAGGGCTGATAAGATGTCTGCTAACAGGAATGAGGTTGTTCGCAAAATGGCAGAGCTCATGAGGTCTGGAGCGACGATGCTGGATAAGTCATGCCCTCTCTGTGGTGCTCCCTTATTTAAGCTTCGAAGCGGCGAAATTATTTGCCCAATTCATGGTCCAGTAAGAATTGTCAAATCCGAGAGCGAGGCAGTTGAGATATTAGCCGATGCGGTGCTTGATGAGCTTGAGGACTTCGCTGCAAGAAGGATACATGAGATACTTACATCTCTTAAATCCGGGAATTCTTCAAACGAAGAGTACTCATTAAGAACCTTAATGCTTTGGTTACAAGTGCTTAAATATGCACGTGTAATAAAGGCTTCTTCACAGAAGGATTGATATTCACGTATTCCCCACAAGTACGGAGATTGGTGCGGGGGGTGGGATTCGAACCCACGCAGGCCTACGCCATCGGGGATCCCACCCAGTGAGGGTCCTGAGCCCGACCCCTTTGACCTGGCTCGGGCACCCCCGCCCAAGAATTACTGATAAATATGAGAGCTTAATAAGCTTGAAGAAGGGTCAGCTGCCCTCTTCGCTACTCATGATTTCCAAGAAGACCTCGTAAAACTCCTCCTTCTCCTGCTCTAGCTCCTCCTCGCTTCTCTTGACTGTGCTTTCCTCACTTACGACGGACGTTGTTTTCACTTTGGAACTAGATGCTTTGACTTCAAGTTTATACTCCTCGGTTTCTGAGGACTTAACAACTTCCTCGTATCCGCACTCCGGACATCTAAGTACAAGCTTTCTACCGCGCTTCTCCGGCAGGAGCATCGAGCCACACTTTGGGCAGAACTTCATGGCACTGACAACCCAACCTAAAGCACCGTCTAGGGGGATAAAAAAGATTACCTGCATAGCTCAATCACCAATGCCTACTCTTTGTCTACTTTGTGAGCCCCAAACATACTGCCCCTAAAGTTTAATTCACAGTAGAACAACGATGTTAAAGCAAGGCAGTCCCATACTACTTGGTTGTTAACTGTAGTTCAAAAACCATAATTTA
>JAMOOZ010000063.1 GCA_027064885.1 Desulfurococcales archaeon | reverse complement strand
CAGGTGGTAAGACAGGGGCTTTAGCCCGTGCGTTATTTAAGGTTGGGCAAAGGACAGGCGTGTTTAAGACCGTTAAGTTCACTTCCGAACCTACTCAGTCCTCCGTCATGTTTGTTAAGTCTCAGGACGGGAGGGTTCATGTGGTTGTTTACGAGAAAGGTAATGTTAGGGTAGCTTCAAAGGTTCCTGTCTCTGATGATTTCTCTGTTAGGTTGCAGTTTCTTAAGGGTAAGAACCCGCAGTTAGCGGATGAAATAATCACGTATATTAAGGAAGCCGCCTTAACGAGGAATCCTAAGGCTATTCAGGCTCTGGATAAGTTGGTGAAGACTTTATCGAATGTGGATGATGAAACGATTCAGTGGGTGGCCGAAGCCCTTAAGAAGATGAAGGAGGTTGACCCTGATAAGATAATGCGGATTGAAGCCTATATTAGGATGACTAAGGGTGGGAACTCCTTGCCTAAGAACTCTAATGTTTTCTTTGAGGGTCGGATTAATAATGAGTTCGTGCGCGGAGGAATGAGTGTTGAGAACGCTAGGAAATATGATATGTATTATAAGAAGGTCATGCAGTGGATGGAGAAGAGTAATCCTGATAAGGGGACTGTGGAGAAGGTGTTGAAATTCTATGAAGCTACTGGCTTATCGCCTGATGAAATATCGCCCGATGAAGTAGCGTTAATGACTAGGAAGTTGGGTGCGTCTAGGTTTGAGAAGATACTTAAGATATTTAGTAGGAGTTCCTCCGAGTTAGATGAATTAGCGAATATGAGGAAGCTTCAGCAAATAGCGAGGATTTATAGGGAAGGTGAGAACGTAGGTCACCCGAATATTCCTTACTCTCCTGAGCAGTTACTGAGGGATACGAGTGCAGGTAAGTTAGCTAAGCTTTTGCAAAACATGGATGATGCTGAATGGAATGCGTTCTTACGTTTGATTAAGGCGAAGTATGGTGAGGAGGGTGTTCAAGTAATTAAGCATCTCTATAACCCAGCTAAGGAGAGTGTCGGTGTTCGTGTTACTGTGGGTACTCAGGGCCAGTCAGTGACTTTCGAGGGCGGTGTTGGCCGTGGGTGGAGGGTTCAGGGAGCCACGTATTCGGAGGTTGATGTTAAGGATGTTCTTAAGGCCTTACGTAGGTTCAATGTTCTAAGGAAGGGTAGTGAAGGTTTCGTGATTAGTGAGAAGACGCTGGTTTTACCGAGGGGTAAGGAGGCTCAGTTCCTTGAGCAATTAGTGAGTAAGAAGAACGTCATGCCTGTGGATATTTCAGTTGATAGTCAAGGTAATGCGGTCTATGCTGTTAAGCTTAAGGACTTCCTTAACATTATGAAGAAATTTAATGTTGAGCCTAATGAGTTTATGGAGGTTGCTAGGGGAGCTCCTAAGGATTCTGTTGTCCTTGTTAAGGTTTATAATAAGGTTGGCGCCCCTAAGTCGGTACGTGTTGTTCTAGTGTCTCCTAAGGGTTCTTCGCCTGTGGTCGGTTACTATAGGTCTGTTAGGGTTATTCAGATCGAGCCTAAGGAGTTCCTTAAGGGTATTGCTTGGGAGGAAGCTAAGAGGGCGGTGAGTAAGAATGAGTTTGAGGGTGCGTTGAGATGGGTGTTAATGCAGGCTAGGAGAATTTCTCAGGAGCAGAACGTGTCGCTTGATGAAGCCCTCCAGATTGCTAAGAGGAACTTCATTACTAAGTTGATGAAGGATGTTGGTAAGGCGGGTAATGTTGCTACTCAGGGGGACACAGTGTTTAGTACGGTCGGTAAGTCAGGTGGTATGAAGGCTGTGGTGCTTACTAAGCTTATTGATAAGGCGGTGGATGAATTATCTAGGCAAATGAAATCATTGCCGAGGAATGTTGAGCCTGTTACGGTTGTGGCGGATGTTAACCCAGCATCAATGGGTGTTGCTGTGGCTGTGGTCACGTTGCAGAAAGGTAAGCAAGAGAAGGGAGAGGAGAGTAAGAGTGAAGCTAAGCAGGTAACTAAGGAGGAGAAGGAAAGCATTACTCAGGGAGAGTCTTTCCAGCCGTGGTTTATTGAGTTGCCGCCGTGGTGGGAGATTTGGGCGCACAGGGATAGATTATCCCAGGTTAGTAGGCAGTCAAGTTCAACTGGGTATAATTGGGAGGCCCGTAACCCGCCCACCTATATTAAATATTATGTACAGCGTAAGCAGGAGTCCCAGACAACCCCTAAGGAAGCCGAGTCTAAGCAGGAAGTGGTTTCCTATCCGAGCCGTAATCTTTGGGACTTCACTCTTATTAGGAGAATGCCTGGTGGAAGAATAATGATTCAGCCGAGGGGAATGCCTTGGGCCGTGCTGGAACCGACTGAAGCGGTTAGAACGCATCAAGTTTCATCTCAATTCATTAATACGCAAGTCAATTGGCCGACAAACACGCCCACTCAAGTGATTACGCAGGTCTATAAGCCCACTCACGTAGTTCCGCCTAAGCCAACGCATTTCACGTCTCCGCCGTGGACAGTGCCTAAGGGGCCGACCTATACGTTCGTGAATCCGCCTAGAGGCCCCACGCATCCTTCTACTCAAGTGATTACGCAGGTCTATAAGCCCACTCACGTAGTTCCGCCTAAGGTCGTGCTTACTAAGGTAATTACGGTGTTCGCTACGGTGGGGTCTACGGTTCTAGTAACTCAGTATGTCACGCCTACAGTCGTGGTCACTGAGACGGCTATGGTTACTCAAATTGTTACGCAGTGGGTGACGCAGTTGGCTAAGACGACACAGCATGGAGGTGGTGGGGGCTCACCGCCTTCGAACACTGTTATAGCACCTATAGTCCCGCCTGTTGTTCCTCCATTCTTCACAGGTACTGGGAGACCGTCTGTGTTTAGTGGGTTTTATAGTCGGTCAGGTAGAGGTAGGCAGAGGGAGGTGATTGAGCTGTGATTTCGGATGGAGGGGTTTCGTATGTGTATAAGTATGTGACGAAGTACGTGACTAAGCCTGTTATTAAGGTGGTTACGGTTCAGGCTCCTCCAGTGACTAAGCATGTTACTAGGGTGATTACTAAGACTCTTACTGCGTGGTGGGTGGCTTACGTTACCCCTAGGGTTGAAACCGATGATAAGGGTAACGTGGTTACTAGGTGGGTGACGTTGAGGACTGAGCCTATGAAGGGGT
>JAMOOZ010000062.1 GCA_027064885.1 Desulfurococcales archaeon | reverse complement strand
CGCGAATGCCTTAAGGGCTTCCTCGTAGGTGGCGTTCGTGTGCCCCACACTAACCACGACGCCCCTACTCACTAGTAGGGAGATGGCTTCGAGGGCCCCACGCACCTCAGGGGCTAGGGTAACCATCTTGAGTAGGTCGCCAGCCGCATCCAGGTAGTCGAGGATCTCCTTAGTGCTTGCCTCCCTTATGTAGGCCGGGTTCTGCGCCCCCTTCTTAGCAGGGTTCACGTATGGGCCCTCAAGGTGAATGCCTAGGATCCTAGCTCCGGGAACCTCTCCCCTTGCGCGACCCTCCTCCCACTCACTAACGGCGTCCCTAACCGCCCTGCACGCGCTGAGGAGCTCCTCGTGAGGAGCGGTAACTGTTGATGGGAGGAAGGCCGTCACCCCGTGCTTGACTAAGCCCTTACTCATCCTGAGGAAGTGCTCTGCCTCGCTGGTGTTGGAGTCGACGCCTCCGTAGCCGTGGATGTGGGTGTCTATGAAGCCAGGCGCCACGATTAAGTCCCCGTAGTTGAGCACGTTGCTTGAGGGGACCTCCGTAGGGCTGCCTTCACCGACCTCCACTATGACACCGTCCTTAACCCTTAGGTAGGACTTGCCTAGAACCCTATATGGAGTTACTAGCTTCCCTGCGAGGATTACGGCTTCACGCGCCATGACTACTCACCTCACAGTAACTTCACTGCCTTAGAGTACTTCTTGAAGAGTTCCTCGTTATGCTTGCTAGCCTCGGGTAGGTGGGCGCTTAGCCATACGGGCGGCGTTACTCCCCTCCTAACGAGTTCCTCCACTGTGTAGGCGACGAGCACGGCGGCTATGAATGAGTTAGTTATCGTTGACACGGGCCCCACCCTCATGGGGAACCCCTCGACCTCCAGTACCGCGTCGCCGCGGGGCACCTTATTATCTATCACGACGTCGACGACCTCACAAAGTCTCTTCCCCCACGGATTGCGGGGCTCTAACGTGGTGGAGTAACGCACGGACGTGATCGCCACTACGGCCGCACCTAACTCCTTGCTGGTTAAGGCGGCCTCCACGGGGAACACGTTGACACCGCTCGTCGAGACCACGAGGACCACGTCGCCTTTCCCTACCCCGGCCGTCTTGAGGAGGGCTTCGGCGTACCCCCTAACGTGCTCCATTACCGTCGAGCGCCTTGCGCCGTGCGCTACGGTTATATCGGTGTCTATGATCGGGTTAACGATTGCTAAGCCACCCGCCCTATAGAACAGCTCCTCAGCAAGCATTGCTGAGTGCCCAGCCCCCACGACATGAAGTAAGTGCCCCTTTGCTACGGAGTCAGCCACTAGCTTAGCGGCTTCCCTAATCCTTGCGTCCTCCTCCTCAACGATCTTAGTAAGTAACTCATTAACCACGCTGAGGAAGCGAGTGGAGTGCGTCGTGGGTTGCGGAGCCACGTGCTCTCACCATGTAATGATCTGCACTGAAGTATTCTGTTGGGAGGTGTTAAAGTAAGTACCTGAGTATAACGTGCTTCCCGATAAATGGCGGCTCAACCTCGCTTATCACTACGCTTACGCCTAGGCATGGGATTAAGGCCGGCACCTCCTCCATATACCTCAAGTATTCATCACCCCAGTACTCAATGAGTTCCCTCTCCTCAAGCCTGGTCAGCACATACTATCCTGGGAGTAGAACCGCGTAAGTCAGTAGGCCCGCCCAGCTCGTGAGGAGTAGGGGTATTGAGAGCTGGTTTATTATGAGGGTTAAGTAGAAGGGGTGCCTGCTGTATGCGTAAGGTCCTTCAGTCAGTAGCTTACTGAAGTCCCCCTGGCTTATCATGCCTCTCCTTCGGGGAACATCGAGTGTATCTTCACGGCGAAAAGCATGGAGGTGATGAAGAGGGCCACGCCAATGAACCTCATTAAGCTGTCGTAGGGTTGAGGCGGCTTGAGCTTCCCTGCACCGAGGAGGGAAACAATCACTAACGTCGGGTAGGAGACCGTTCTCCGCCTACGGTCTTTTTAAGGTTTCCGTAGGTCGGTTCATCACGGTTTCCCCTAGCCCCCTCCCCGCCCGACCGAGGAGCGGGTATCGGGAATCTGAGGTCACCATTACCTTTATTGGTCTTAATTGATTATAAGTTTATTAAGTACATCTCAAGACACACAGCATCAGCATACCTAATAGCACTCAAGGCAAGAAGAAACCCACAAAAACCTCAAAAGACCTACAACCCAGAAACAGCACTAGAACCCTCAGGAACGCCTTACGGAATCTGTGGGACTCAATCATACGCGGCCCTTACATGGATTTTCTGTGATGAGTAATAATTAATTTCATTTAACACTCTCCGGGAGGCGGGAAACGGTAAAGCTTTACTTGCGTCCGTCCCCCTAATGCTTGGGTTGTTACCGTGAGTAACGATCTGATGTCCCGGGGCGAGGCGCTTAATCTCCTGAAGCAGTACTTGAAGAACGAGCGAATGGTTAAGCACTGCTTGGCCGTCGAGGCCATAATGAGGGCCTTGGCCAGGAGGTTAGGCGAGGATGAGGAGCTCTGGGGCTTGGTCGGGCTCCTCCACGATATAGATTACGAGGTTGTCGGCAAGGACCTAAGCAAGCATGGTTTAGTGGGTGCTAACGAGATACTCAAGGGTAAGTTACCTCAGCACGCGCTGGAAGCCATAGCGGGACATAATGAGTTAACCGGCGTTAAGCCCTCAACGCTTGAGGCGGAGAAGCTCCTCCACGCCTTAAGGGCCGCGGACCACATGTCCGGCTTAATAATAGCTACTGCCCTAGTAATGCCTAGCAAGAAGCTAGCGGAGGTTAAGCCTAAGTCCGTGAAGAAGAAGTTCAAGTCAAAGGACTTCGCCAGGGGCGTGAGTAGGGACAGGATCAGGGAGGTCGATAAGCTAGGACTCGACCTCAGTGAATTCATAAGCTTAAGCCTTGAAGCCCTCAAAGCAATAGCTCCTGAACTCGGGCTTTAGCTTCCTCAACACTGTTTATGTGAGTTCCACAACCTCCCTTAAGTCATGTACGAGTATACCTTCGCTTCCCAGATCCTGGCAATCGGTGCAAGCCTTAACCATTAGGTGAGGTACTAGGGTATACTCTGTTAATGATGCTGGGAGGTGCGTTGCTTTCTGCTTGAGGGTTGCGGCAACTCTATGCGCATCCTCGGCGCTTAGGTCGCTCCACTTAA
>JAMOOZ010000061.1 GCA_027064885.1 Desulfurococcales archaeon | reverse complement strand
ACCGGGTTAATGGCGGTGTTCTTGAGGCTGTACTTCATCACGGTTAACTGCTCCTTAAGCCCCAAGCGTGGAGCACCCCTCGGGACCCTCACTCACCGCGCGACACTACCTTGAGGAAGACCTCCTCCAGACTCTTACTTCCTGCGGCCGCCTCCTTAACCTCCTCGATGCTCCCCTCCATGATTAGGAGTCCTTCATTGATTATCCCTACCCTAGTGCAGAACCTCTCAACCATATCGAGGAGGTGGCTCGATATCAGGGCCGTGGCGCCTTCCTCAACCGCTCTCCTGACCTCCTCCTTGAACACGTGCTGCGCTTCAGGATCCATGCCGGCCATCGGCTCGTCCATCACCAGTACCTTAGGCTTGACGAGTAGTGCGGCGATGACTAAGGCCTTCTGTGTCATCCCGCGGGAGAGCTCCTTCATTAACGCCTTCCTCTTCCCTGCGAGCCTGAATTTCCTTAGGTAGTCCTCGAAGTTCTCCCTAACGTCGCTCCACGTGAGTCCCCTTAAGGAAGTGATGAACTTAATGAAGTCCTCGACCGTGAGGTTCTGGAGCACCACCGGGTTCTCAGGGACGTAGCCGACGTTCCTTAACGCGTCGACACGCTCCCTCACCACGTCCTTACCGCACACCTTAACGTACCCGGCGTCGGGTTTGAGGAGCCCGACAATGCACTTAAGCGTCGTGGTCTTGCCTGCGCCGTTAGGGCCTATTAGCCCGTAGATCTCCCCGAAACCTACCTTAAGGTTAAGGCCCCGTAGCGCCTCGACCTTACAGTACCTCTTCCTTAGGTTAACGGCTTCGATTGCTGCACCGTTAAGCGTGCCCGCCACCTCATTAGAGGAGGTAATGTGCCGTGATTAAATAAGAGACTCTTCATTTGGTTGTGTAGGCACACCGCCTCACTCCTCGAGGAGCTTAATGACGCACCTTATGATGCCCTCCTCATTATCGACGTCGCTGCAGGCCTCGATGAGGCCCCAAGCCCTTATGGCTTCAACCACCTCCTTGCATAGGGTGCGTGTGTCTCCTGAGCACTTAATGTCTCCTTCGAAGAGCACACGTGGACCACCTCCCGGGACGTAGAACACGTATGCCTTAACCCCCAACTGCCTGGGCTTAATGATGGCGCACCCCTTACTCAGGTTGATCCTTACTAGGTCGGCATGAAGCACCTCAGCAACCTCAAGGAATATCTCGGTGAGCCTAGCCCTCCCCTCCCTAACGAATTTACTCACTGCCTGCTTACTCACGCCCAACTCCTTAGCTACCTCGGACTCACGCTTACCGTTACCATACACCACTAGGAGGGCCTCCTCCATCCTCCTCGGCAGCTTAAGCGTCGTCACCATCTTCGGAACCCTCACGACTCTCCCTCATCACGTTGAGTACCATACTCATGAATTCCCTCGCCGCCTCCGTCCCTGCCGTGCCGACGGCGTAGTACCTTCCCTCAGCATCGACTAGTATGACCACGTGGTTCCTGCCAGCGAATAGGGCTATGGCTGCCGCCAGCAACACTAAGATCATTATGCCCGCAATCCCGACCGCGGCGTCGGCAGGGTTCGAGAATATTGACCTCCCGTAAACGTCCCTGTAGAAGTAACCCACCATGAACGCCATGACGGAGGTCGAAACCGTAGCGGTAACTGCTGCTGCGCGCCTAAGGAACTTCCTGTAGGACGGGGCTGTGAACATCATGTATAGGATAAGGAAAGCACCCATGGCTACGGGAATCACCATTAAGGGAACGTACGCAGGGTTCGGGTAAGCACCCTTAGCCACGATGTACGCCAGCGGGAGAATCATCACCATGACGAACGGCACTAGCAAAGCCTTAAAGTACTTCACTAACCTACCCCTGCTCAACTCATTAATGTCGAAGACCTCAGTAACATCCCTCACAACGTACCTAAGCACGGGTTTAGGGAAGCCATACTCAAGCACCACGCACCTGTCACGAATGACTACGCGCCTCCCGGAAGCCACTAGATTCATAGCTATACCAGTAAGGAAAAGCACGAGGAAGTAAGTCTCCACGCGTGTCACAGCAGCAATTAATGCGAAGGTAAGTAGTACGAGGGCCACGCTATTCAGGATTGCTGGGAGACCCGAGTATGGTAGGGGCCACACCCTGTGTTCGTCCACCGCAGTCCACCTGAGTAAACCTTACTAGGTTTACCTTAATAAGCTTTACTTTAAACAATAGGCAAATACGCATTCCCGTAAGGAGGGGTTAATCCTGCCTTACGATAGTTTCGAACATCAGTTCTACTGATAAGTGTTTTTAAGATAGAAAAACGCTACATTCCACGTAAATGTATCTAAAGTAAATACATAGATGGTGAATGGGGCTGTTCAGAAGGAGGGCGGACCCGGTAGCCATAGCAGGGTTAGCCCTGCTACTAATCCTAGGGGGTTTCGCTTACGGGTACAGTAAAGCGTCAGCCACGGCACGTAGCGTGAGCTTAAGTGACGTGAGGCTAACCTCCCTGAACCTCCTACCCGACGGTTCCGCGGTGAGTGTAGGGATCAACGCGAGCGTGAGTAACCCTACCAATGAGCCCGTAACGTTGAGTGGCGTGCGGTATGAGGTACTGCTTAACGGGACGAAACGGATAAGCTACTCTCAGATCCGGTTAACGCGTCAGCAATCGCCTTAAGCGCTTTCTCATCACTCACGTTCAGGGCTATCCTAACCTGCTAGCTCGCCCCAGAACCCAGCGATAGGGGCGTGCCACTAACACTACCAAGTTAGGAGTTAGGTTAGTGGCGTCGATGCCTGCTAAGTGGTATGGTGTGGTGAGGTACTCAACCATACCAGTGACCGCCAGCTTCACCACGCGCATCAACTTAAGTAACGTTGTGTTGTCGTTGAGGAGCTCAAGTAAGCCCGAGATGCTAATGGCGTCCTCCGGCGGTGAGGGCGAACCTAGAACACGCATCCGATAAGGAAGTAGCGTCAAATGTGACGAAGACAAAGCTCATGACGTAATAGCGCCGGGAGGCACCATTACCGTAGCTACGCACTTCACGGCCAAGAAGGAACCCCACCTAAAGTGATACTACACTAAGATCGAGAGCAAGGACTACGGCCTCTCAGAAATCTACGAAAGCTGCCTCATACCTGAATACTGGGCCCCGAACCCATATGTGGAGGAACCCGACTTCTCGATAACCAAGGTCGAGTGGGT
>JAMOOZ010000060.1 GCA_027064885.1 Desulfurococcales archaeon | reverse complement strand
TCCCAGATAACAGCATTAACAACGGAGCGCACCCGCAAGCTAAAGCCAGTGACATATGAGTGCGTGACGTAATAAGTCCCAGCCTCACCTAACTCAAACCTAACAGGAAGTAAGGTAGCACCCCTCAACGTTGCTAAGTAAGCAACGACAAGCGAAACCACCACACCTACCAAGGAAACAAGCAGTTTCTCCGATCTCCTCACGGCGTGACACCCCCTAGAAACACTACAGTCACGACTGCTGTGAGCAGGATTAGCAGGGATAGCATGGCAAGGAATTTCTCCTCAGTCTCCATGACTTCTAGGGATTCAACAACGTGAGCGGTAACGTACCTAAACCTCCTCTCGAGACCTGCCAAGGCCTTAGGAAAGCGTCTAAACACGCTCTCCAAGAAAATTCCTAGAGCATCATGCCACGCGACAAGCCATGCACTAAAACCTGAGGTAAGCCCCATCAAGATTAACCACATCACGAGTTGTGTGGTGCTTAGCGTTAGTGAGTTCAGCAACCACGTTAAGGTGCAATGAAAGAGTGCTAAGGTTAACAAAGTATTCATTAAGAGCGGTAAAGTGAAAGCAGTCCGTAGTTCCATCACCTTTAACCTAAGGGAACCAGTCGCAGTAGCTGATGCCAAGCCCACACCAAGCACAAGGAGGGCCAGCACCGACACAGCGATAGGTGGTTGCGAACCTAGGAATGCAACCGCCAATAAGGCCCTACCAATGAGGCTCAACGACGGGAAGGTGCTTGAGACCAGTAACAGAACTAGTATTGAGGACATCGTAGAAGCCAAGGTACTTCTAGCTTCCGGCCTAGATTGTCGAGCGTGGGAAGGTAAGATTGTGGGCACGAACATTACTGAGCCAGCGCCTAGGAGAACAGTAACTGGTAAAATAAGACTATTCCTATATAGAGCTAGGGCGCTAGTAAAGAATAAGAAAAAGCCCGTAGCCGAGGAGACGTGGTAAGCAATACGACCGCCTAGATCACGCCTCGCGAAAGCGTGAGACGACGCATAAAACAACGTCACTAAACCCAGCATGCCTAAAGCCCAAAGCCATACATCGCTAGTAACCTGACTCAACCCCAGAGTCATACCAAAGTAGCCTAGGTAAACAACGCTTACAGCCGCAGTGATAGTGAGGACATCATCACGTTCAGTAACGATCCTCAAAAACCAGGGATGGGCAGGCACGATAGCGGCAAGAACGGCATACCCGAGTAGCGGAACGATGACCTTAAGATCACTTGCATTGAGCTCAACCCCAACGACGCTGGAGGTATGGATAAGTAATGACGCAGGCAGTAGCACCGCGGCCACGAAACGACCCAATCCATGCGGCCTATGCCTCCTAGATGCAACGATAATTACTATCAAGGTAATGACGCAGGCATCAACTAACACGGCATGTAATGTGCCGGAGGCATTCAAAATCGTCAATAATACTAACACGTAGAATAAGGATGTCCCAACAGCAAAGAGTGGTCTTAATTCACGGGATCTACTGGATGTGAGTACGCGCGTTACTGCTGTGGCCCACACCACACTGAGTGACGCAATGAACACAGCCTGCACTGTTGTAACGCTAAAGGATCCAGAGAGGTGAAACAGCATGAGAACGGCCCTAACAAAAAGAACCATAACCCCAACAAGGAAGACCGCATAACCTACCCTAACCCATCTTAGATTAAGTAGAGAACCTAACAAGGCAAGTAGTACGGGTAGCACCACAACTAAGTCAGCAAATGCCATTCTAGAACCGTGTTAGATCAACGTGTACACCCTAATAAAGGGAGGGTCTCAGGGAGCACTCCTTCGTCTCCTTCGTAAGTACAGCGCAATTATAACTGCAATAACCAACCCTAATATAGCGCCGACAGCCTCAAGCACGTATGGATGACTAATACTTATGATGAGCTTAAGCGTGCCAACGTTACCTGCGAGGTCCTCAGCAACCACAGTGACGTTATGTCTCCCGATACTCAGGTCGCTTAACTTTACCACCCACTTACCGTCCTCAACTCTAATCGCTTTTGCTGGATGCCCGTCAACTAAGGCTTTAAACATTCTGACTGGTTCGCTGACCCTAAACACTAGCTTAAGGGTTCTTTCAGTAAATTTAGTTTCATTAATGTACTGTATTCTTGGCGGTGTGTCATCGACTGTTAGTGTAATACTACCTTTACCGACGTTACCTGCTATGTCCTCAACAAGGAGAGTGATACTGTGAGGACCTTCTGGTAAGTCAGTAATGCTCACGTTAACTACGTACTCAGTCTTTAGTTGCTTAAGGCTGAACTCCTTGATTACCCTGCCATCGACAATGACGTAGATAAGGTGCACCCCATAATTATCCTTAACCTTGGCATTCAGGATAAATGGTGTCCTAACTATAGCGCCCGTCTTAGGCTCAATGAATGATACGGACGGAGGGGCTAGGTCTATGTGGAATGCTTTCTTGCTGGATGCCATGTTCCCTGCGCAATCCTTAGCACTTACCTTAAGAACGTAGGCTCCCTCACCAGGCGCCTTGTATTTACCCACACCATTAACTAACCTCACAAGCGAGTTGTTAACGTACGCAGTTACTGAAGCGATGCATAAGTTATCGATAGCACTCACATTAATCGCTACGTCCGTGATGTTCAGGTATGACCCCTCCTTAGGCTTCAGCACCTTAATCTTGGGCGGAGTCGTGTCTACATAAAACGTTACGTTCTTGGATATGGTGTTCCCCGAGAGATCAGCCGTTATAATGTTGAGTACGTAGCGACCGTCACTGAGACTTAGCCCTAACCTGAGGTCCACGTCCGTAGTACCGTGGAGCGCTTCGCCGTATGTTGAGGCGTTGCCTCTAACGAAGATTTTCTCAAGCACGTGTTTCCCGTTAAGGAGTATCTTAACGTCCCTTAACCCGGTGTTATCATGCAGCATAATTCGCAGGGTAAACGAGGACTTATTGACGTACGCTCCTGGCGTGATCCCCTTCAGCTTCACGAAAGGTGGTGTGGAGTCTGCGTAAAAGAGTAAGGCGACGCGCTTGGCATTTCCGGCAGTATCGAAGGCCACGATAGTTACGTTGTGTTGACCATCTCCTAGCCTACTTAGGTTGACGCTCTTCAATTCATACCTGGAGACATTTAATGAGAGCTTGCCGTCAACGTATATCATGATGTACGCTACCCTGTAATTGTCGTTACATGTAACGATTAGTTTTCCCACCTTACGTTGATTGATTACTGAGTTATTTATGGCTGGGTACACGTTCACAGTCGGAGGCGTTAAGTCAACGTAAAAGAGGATCACATCATGCGCTACGTTACGCACGTTATCCTCAGCCACAACTAATAACGCGTGGAAACCTTCCTTCGAGGGGATAGTTACGTTGAATATAGCGCCTCTACCTAAATTCCGCTTCCCAGCGACCACCTTCCCGTCTAGAGCTATCTCCACGTACCTCAAGCCGCTCTCGTCCTCAACCCTAACGTGGATTACGCCCCCAACCCTATTCGTGGCTGATGAATTACTCACGCCTTCAACAATGATGGTGGGGGGTGTGACGTCAACTATGAATACCCTCTTGACCGCCACGTGATTGCCGTCGTTATCTACAGCGTCAACAATGATCGTGTAGATGCCGCTCACGTTAATTCTGACTGTGAGGTTCACCACGAATCCTGCCTTACATAGTGCGTACGACTTAGTAATGTTCTGGCCGGGGCCTTCAATAACGATCTTGATTTCAGTCACGTTGCCTTCGGGATCCATTACGTGGGCGAGGATCGGGACCGTAGCGCCGTAGATTGTCGCGTTGCTGGGTGAACTCAAATTGATTATTGGTGGTGCCCCGACGTATGCCGCGTACGCTGTTTTGAAGGCGTAGGTGTACCCTTCCTTGCGGGCCACTATGTATACCTCAGTATTGCGCTGGAGGGACGGTATGTTGAGGGTAGCGACGCCTGAGGAGTCGGTGTAGCCGTACGCTAGTAAATTACCGGTGTTAGCGCTGTATACCGCCACGAGTACCTTAGCTACGGGCTTGCCGTTGGCGTCGTGGACTGTGACTTCGTTTGTTGTGCCTGCCCTTAACCTTCCGTACGTGATGTTCAGCCTGCTAGGCTCATCCGTCCACACAGTTATTGCTGGGTCACCTAGGAGGTTATAGTCGAGGAGATCCTTCTTGCTCATGAACTTCATTGTGGAAGCGTTACCTCCGTGCTCCTTAATGTACTCATACTTGCTGAGTTCGAGGGCCGGCCCCGGCTTCCAGTCCGCACTACTCGTTAGTTCCTTCCAGAATAGGTATGTTAGTTCCTGGTCGAGCCACCCGCCTGGTCCTGACCAAGGCACTTGATAGTATGAGACCCTACTTGAGGCTATAACAGCTATTGCTGAGTGCCTGAGTAGGTACTCTGCCAGGGAGTCTTGACTGAAGTCGTAGTACCCTGTCAAGCAACTCTCTAGGTATGCGAGGAACTTCTTCCCATGATTATCTACGGGGTCCCAGACCTGGAGGAAGTACCTGAACGCGATCTCGTTTTTATCGGGTATGCCGTTACCGTTAGTGTCATTAAGCCATACCTTCATCCCCTGTGCTAACGGTATGCCGTGTGCCGCGGAGTAAAGTAGCCCGCTTCCCTCAGAAAGTAGCTTCACTACGTTGGAGTGGGTCAAGCTGACTTCATGGGGATACGCTGCCGTTTCTAAGCCTTCGTCTTGGTATACTCGGACTATCTTATAGTTGTAAGGAAGGAGGAGCTTGTACACGTGTTGCGCGACGCGGGCTAGGTCGACCTTAGGTATGTTAGATCCGGACTCGTTCTGGAAGTTCGCTATCGCAGCGATCAGTACTGCCTTTTTGACCCAGTCCCCGGGCGGTGGGTTAGTCAGGTACGATATTATGTTGTTAACTAGAGCGTTCATCTGCGACGGTGATGACGCTGGTAGCCTGCCGACATATAAGTCAGGCACAGAGTCAGGTAGGGGCTCTAGGTTCTCGTCAGGTATGTTGTCGCCGTTAGTGTCTAGGGTCTCGAGAAGTTTACCGTTCCCGTTAGGATCCCAGTTACCGTCTAGGAAAGCGTAGTACTGGTCGGTTGCCTTATACGCGTCCTCGCCAGCGTCTAAGAAGAGGTCCTCAGAATACCAGTAGGCAGTCGGGATTACATCAACATCCCCGGCAAGGAGTAGGTACACTACCCCTAATTCATGGTGAGTGAATCGTGCAAAGTTCCTTAAACTATCGCAGGGTTTCCTTGCCGGAAAATGAACCTTAATCCAGTCCACAGTAGTTACCAGCACGTTCATGCCCTCAGCAGCATGGATTACTGCCAAGGGAAGGACGCTCCGTAGCAGCGTGGATGAAGTAACTATAACGTACCTGAACTTCATGCCTAAGGACTTAAGATACTGCGGGGTTGGGGTGCCTTGAGGTAGTATTAAAATAGTTCCTGGGCTCCCCGGGTAACTAACAGGCTTGGGTACTGGCGGTGGGGATTGGTCAGAGGTTGTTACAACTGTTGATGCGTTGCCTATAGGGTCCGCACTGGTTGGTGTGGGCCTCAATGTGGGTAAGGGAGCAATAGCAGGCGACCCGATAAGTCCTTCCTTCGTTAAGGCGTAGTTAATGGGGTTAACGCGTTGCCTTAGGCCGAAGGATATACCCGGTGAGATAAGGGACAGGAGAAGAACTAAAGCAACCGTGAAGGCAATCACTGACGTCCTTCCGCGGAGGTAGTGCGTTAGTAGCATTGCATCATTACCTAATGAACGAATAAGGTAAGCCCTAAATAAATAGATAGTTAGTAGTATGTGATTGATTTCCTCTAATTAATTTTTAAGGACAATTGAAATATGTTCCTTTATCATTCCCACGAACTTTAATGTTTAATAATCGTTCCTTCGAAGGAGTGTTGGGCTACGACGGTAGGGCCTTTAATCTTGTTGGGGCTTGCGTTAGCGTTCTACGTAGCCTGGTCCATAGGCTCAAACGACGCCGCTAACCCAACATCAACAGCTGTGGGGGGAGGAGCCTTAAGCATTAAAAAGGCTATTGCCTTATTTTCGGCATTCGCTTTCTTAGGGTCAGTGATTCAGGGCTGGATGGTCATCAAAACTTTTGGCGGGGGCATAGCAGAGATCGAGACTGTATTTGATGCTCTAGCAGCATCGATGGCAACAGCTTTCTGGATAATAATGTCGTCATGGAAGGGATTACCAATATCAACGACGCACTCATCCGTTGGTGCCGTACTTGGCGTGGCGTTAGCCAGGTGCTTAACGAAGGGGTACACAGGGATAAACTACGGCGTGTTAGTCAAGGTAGTGCTGAGCTGGATAACATCCCCTATAGGGGCGGCACTACTTGCTGCGGGGCTCTATGTAGTCATTAGGTGCATATTCGTTAGGGTCAGTGACGATGTGTACAGGGAGAAGTTCCTAAAGGCACTACTTATTGCTGGCCTCGCTTACTCCGCCTACGCATTCGGAGCTAATGACGTCGGCAACGCTACAGGGGTTTACGTGGCAGTAGTTAAGGCCGGGGGGATCGCCACAGAATTTGATTACAGGACAGCCATAGGTCTCTCAATGCTTGGTGCGGCAGGAATAGCTCTTGGGGGCTTCACACTCGGACCACGCGTTATTAGGACGGTGGCGTTCAGGATAACCAGGCTAGATATGATGATGGCCGCTGCAGCGGTCATAGCTAACGCGTCCGTGGTGTGGGTGTACACCACCATACCGACGATGCTTTGGGGGTACGGTATGCCGATATCAACGACCCACGCGTCCGTCTCTGCTGTCCTTGGGGTGGGTATGGCTAAGCACGGGGTTAAGGGAGTGAATTGGAGCATGATGTTGAAGATAATGCTGTCATGGCTTCTAACGGTTCCTGCAGCAGCAGGTATCGCGATAGTATTCCGACTAATTATGTACTCCCTAACAGGTATTTCTTAGGGGTGAGTTTAGGATGTGTGTATCTACGTGGTCATGGCTCGGCAGAAGGGTTGAGAGGGAGGTACTGAGGAAAGCCCGTAACCACCTCGAAGCAGTTAAGCAGGTAGCGGAGACCGTAGAGGCGCTCTTCAGAAAGTTTAGGGAAGGTGACGCTAACGGCGTTGCTGAATTCTACGCTAGAACCTACGAGCTTGAGAAGAGGGCCGATGACTACAAGCGCGAGGTCATAAGGGAACTCAGTGAAGGCTACCTACACCCCATAGACAGGGAGGAACTGATAAGGCTAGTGCTAATAAATGACGACATAGCAGCGTACCTTAAAGCGGCAGGGAAGCGAGCCACGTTAGTGGACCCTAACGCAGTACCGGAAAGCATTAGGGAGATATTAGTGAAAATGGCTTCAGGCGTGAAGGAAGCCTCAACACTGCTACTTAAGGCCGTAGAGATAGTAAGGAGCGACCCTAAGGAAGCCCTTCACCTAGCGGATGAGGTCGAACACATAGAGGAGTCCATAGATGATATCCGCATGGAGGGAATGAAGGAAGTGCTAGGGTTCTGCGACGAAGTGGGCAAGGTATCAGTATGTATTATAACCAAGGAGCTAGTTGATGAGCTGGAGAATAGCTCTGACGAATGCGAGAACTCCGCCGATGTTATTAGGTCAATAGCGGTCATGCACGCGTAGGTCCAGTTATCCCTTAACGTAATAAGTAATAACGTAAATCACCTAAGGCTTCCCGAAGCGAGATTCATTCGTACGTATTATTATCATTACCTTAATCTAAATCTAATGAATTTATTGCTCACCTCCTGACCACCATAACGAATTAAGGAGGATAACCCTGAACGCACCATAACTTACATGGGTGAGTGAAATGAGGAAGCACTGTGTGCCAAGCATGTGGGGCTTCAGACCAAACCTCGGTGCCCTGGACTTCACGGGAGGACCTGAGGCTCTAACGTTTATAGGCTATAGAAGGGAGAGGAAACCTGACCGCGGAGGACGGGAGCGTGATTAACGTTGTCGAGTCGCTCGAACCCGGCGATAGTAGTGAGGGGACTAAGGAAAACCTATTGGACAAGTAACAAGAAAGGATTGTTTAGGTCTGAGAAGCAAGCCGTTGAGGCTCTAAGAGGTGTTTCCTTCGACGTCAGGCATGGTGAGGTAGTGGGTTTATTGGGCCCTAATGGGGCCGGAAAAACCACTACCGTTAAGATCATATCAACGTTACTCCTCCCCGACAGCGGTACTGCGCTGGTGGAGGGCTTCGATGTAGTTAAACAGGCTAAGGAAGTCAGGAAGAGGATAGGGATAATGCTGAGTGTGGAGAAAGGATTCTACGGTAAGCTAACCGGTAAGGAAAACCTACTGTACTTCGGCGCCCTCTACGGCATGAAGGGCGAGAGGCTAAGGAAGCGTGTTGATGAGCTAACGGACCTCCTAGGCCTTAAGGCAATGAAGGCAGAGAATAGGTTATTCGAGGAGTACTCCCTAGGCATGAAAGCTAGGCTAGCCTTAGCTAGGGCTCTACTCAAGGATCCGCCAGTACTCCTCCTTGATGAGCCAACCCTAGGGTTAGACCCACCAACAGCTAGGAGGATAAGGGAGTTAGTGACTGACCTAGCGCGTAAGGAAGGCAAGGCCATATTATACACAACGCACAACATGTTCGAGGCAGAGCTGGTCTGCGACAGAATACTACTCATAAGTAAGGGCAGGATCGTGGCGGAAGGACGGCCAGACGAGCTTAAGGCTAAGACGCCAGGGCTACGCCTACTCACCCTTACAGTGAGAGGTGACGGGGTTACGGTGACTAGTGCCCAGAAAGTAATTGAGTCAATTGTAGGGATCAAGCCTGAGGTTAAGGAGGTTGAACCATCGATACTTGAAATCAAGGCTAAGTTAAGTAAGCTCGAAAACGTGGTTGATGAGGTTATCAAGGCAGTCACGTCAGCAGGCCTGGAAATACTGAGGTTTAGGGTGGAGGAACCAACGCTTGAGGATGTATTTATTTACTTCACGGGTGGTGGTGATGAAGCTCGGTGAGTTTATCGAGTTACTTAAGGCAGAGTTCATGTTCGTATACGGTGACGTCTTCCGCAGGAAGTCCCTCCTCCTGCTCATAATTATTTACCCATACATGTTCACGTTCTTCGTCCTCCTCCTAGGTTCGGCGATAGGGTCCACGCAAGTATTTATCTCTAAGGTCGGCGTGGATCCTGTTGAGTTCTTCATAGTCGCTTCCTTCGTCATTATAGCCGTATTGAGTGTGACAGACGACATCCTTTGGCGCCCGATCTACGACGAGAACATGGGGACATTACCCTATATAATATCGTCGCCAGTATCAAGGATTGCTCTCTACGTATCAATGCCTTTGCCTAGGCTAACTATAACGCTTGCCGCGGGCGCCACAACGGTGCTTCCGGTACTAACTTATTACCGCGGGGTTGACGGTGTAGTAATGGCCCTAATAGTGATCGGTATGGCTGCTGCTGGCGGGCTCTTCTTCTCCACGCTAGCGATGCTGATTATGGGCACTATTTACAGAATGTCGGGAGAGTCTTGGAGGGTGCTTAACGTCATTAGGCCCCTACTCATGATCCTCCTCGGCGCGTTCTACCCACGCTACTTAATGCCCTTAGGCGCACGTATACTCTCATGGGTTCTCCCACCTTCGCATCCTGTTGCTGCGATTCAGTTAATACTCGTAAATGGTTTGAGCGCGGAGACCTCGACCGCCCTAATGCTTCTAGGGGTTGGTGCGGCGTTAGCGGTGCTTTACGCGCCATTCGGAAGGTCTGCGGTGCTGGCGTGGGAGAGGAGGAAGCTTGAGTCGGGGGTGAGTACATGATGGGAAGGCTCGAGGCAATTAAGCAGGTTTTCCTAGCGTACTTTAAGGCGGAACTCATTAGAAGCCATGGGTTAGTCATAGGGATATTATCGCTCAGTGTGTGGCTATCACTGTTCATAGCGCCGCTCCTGCTCTTCAAACCGCCGGGTGTACCGCCCGAGCGCATCTCGGGCTTAGCGCTGACCGCCGTCATGATATTCATAGCTTACTCAGTAGCCACATGGGACTGGGCATGGGAGCTCAGGTGGTTAATGTTTCATGGCGTGCTGGAGCACGTGATCGTCAGTGGTAACAGCGTGTTCCTGCTGTATGCTGGGGTGATTCCAGTCTCACTACTCTGGTATTCTGTCTCGGTGTGTGCGTCAGCATTACTGCTTGCAACGTTCCTAGGCCCGCCAGCTATCTCGGTGGCGGACCCAGTAGCATTACTTATCGCCGTACTAACGATGGTCGTAGTGCTGCTCGCCTACGCCATGCTATTAGGGGCGACCACAATAGGTGTTGGATCAGCGGGACCAGTGCTCGAGTTAGTGGGCTTCATACTCCCAATAGCTACTGGTGGCTTAGTGCCGCTGAGCTACATGCCTAAAGCCCTCCAGACCCTAGCGCTAGTGACGCCCTTCAGCTACCCGGCAGAGCTAATCAGGTATTCTCTAGGCGTATCGAACACGGTGCTCCCGCTATGGGAGACGGAGGCAATTGGCGCATCATACTCTGTGATCTTCCTCTTAGTAGCGTACGCACTATTTAGGGTTCAACTAAAGAGGTTGCTGAAGGAAGGCATAAGGACTGTTTCAATGTGGTGAGCCTGTTGATCGTCCGTGTTAGGATATACCCTATCAGGAAGGAAGTAATTATCGAGAAGCCCGCCCGTAGGGTTATGAGGGTGATGACGCTACTTCGTGAACTCGGATATGGGGTTTACGAAGCTGTGGTTGTTAAGGGTGGGAAGCCCCTCACAGAGGATGACGTGATTATGGACGGTGATGAGGTCGAGGTCTATGAAGTTAGGTCAACGGGGTAAGGTGGGCATGGATGGCTAAGTGCAGTAAGTGCGGGTCTAAAGCGGTAATTAAGGTACCTTACGCTAGGATGAATCTCTGCGAGAGGCACTTCATAGAATACTTTGAGGGAAGGGTCGCTGCCACGATAGAGAGGTACGGTCTACTTAAGGAAGGAGATAGTGTATTAGTGGCGGTCTCGGGCGGCAAGGACTCGGTAGCCCTTCTCTCAGCATTAGCTGTAGTTGCTTCTGAACTGAGGCTTAAGGTCATGCCCTTACACATGCACTTGGGTCTCGGCGTGTACAGTGACGAGAGCCTAAGGGTTGTTAAGGAAGTATCGAGAAAGCTAGGCATGAATACCTTCATATTAAGCCTGAAGGGAGTGGTGGGCGCAGCAATCCCTGAACTCTCAGCTAAGTCAAGCAGGCCCCCATGTGCTGTGTGTGGGCTCGTTAAGAGGTACGTACTTAATGCCGCCGCAATAGAGTGGGGCGTGGATGCCGTCGCGACAGGTCACCACATAGATGACCTCGCTCCCTATGCGCTCAAGAATCTGTTACTAGGAGACATGGAGGCGGCACTAAAACTGGCTCCAGTAACGGCTGGCGAGGAAGGGTACTTAGCTAGGAGGGTAAGGCCCCTCTACGAAGTCACAGAACGTGAATGCCTGACCTACGCAATTGTTAAGGGTCTGCCTTTCGTTAAGACCTCATGCCCTAACGTGTTCTTAGGCGGTATGGATGCATTGATCAGGAAGTTCCTCTACGAACTCGACTTAAGACACCCAGGCGTCAAGTTGAGGTTCATGCGGTCGCTAGCTAAGATAGCAGCAAAGAGCCTTGCAAGCCAAGCACGCGTTCAAACAGAGTTAACCCGGTGTAGGTACTGTGGACTTCCCTCAAGAAGTGAGGTATGTGGATTCTGCAGGTTAACGGAGAGGGCTTTAGGCTCACCTGCCGGACCAAAGGTGCGTGAAGCACTGAGAAGTATTAGAGTTTCCTCACGCTAAGTAACTCCACATTAACATTCATTCCATTAATCTCTGCTAGCGCGTAAAACCCTTTGTAGTTAGGGCCGGGGTTAACGAGTATCGTCCTACCCAGGTAATCAGTGTTTCTTGACTCATGAATGTGTCCACTAACAACTAGGAGGGGCTTACGCATCTCGATCAGGTTCCTTAATGCTTTTGACCCAACATGTTCCCCCGTATACATTATGTCTAACTTCGTTCCATACGGAGGTGTATGAGTGAGTAAGAGCCATGAATAGGGAGCTAATCCACCTCCGTGCTCCCTTAAGAACGAGTTAATGAACCTCTCAAATTCACTATCAGTTAATCTTGCAATCCCCCAGAAGCTGAATCCCATACCTCCGCCAATACCTGCGACTATATACCTACCTAAGGTGCCCGTGGATACGTGCAGTGCGTTAACGTTATCGTACTTAGCGTGAAGTAAGGCTGGCGGGTCAACATTACCCGGAACTACGTATGCAGGGATACCTCTTTCCCTGCAATACCTGGATAAAATGCTCAATACGTCATTCCACTTGAGGCCAGCATACGATGATATATCGCCAGCAACGAGTACAGCGTTAACATCCTTAACTTCCCTTAAGGTTCTCTGGAGGGTTGAGACCTTACTATGTATGTCTGAAAGCAATAACAGTTTCACACTTAACACCAACCTTAAGGCGGGCCTTACCTTATCTTTATTATGTTGCGCACTATCAACGTCGCGAACCTTTTTGCCTGCAATGCCTAAGGAATTAAGGGTGAGTAACGCGTTGAGCGAGAAATACGTCCTCGTAACTGGTGGGTCAAGAGGGATCGGTAGGGCGATAGTGCTTCGCTTCGCCGAGCCAGGAACACATATCGCGTTAACGTACCGCAGTAGCGAGGAGGGGGCACGGAAGACGGCGGAGGAGGCCCTCAAGAGAGGGGCAGCGGAGGCAGTGGTACTCAGGATGGATGTCGCTGACCCGGAAAGCGTGAGCGCAGCATACAGGGAACTAAGCAAGAGGTTCCCACGCTTAGACGTGTTAGTGAATAACGCAGGCATAATTAGTTGGGAAGGGATAAGGGAAGAAACCTTGGAAGGCTGGGAGAAAGTCATCCGAGTGGACCTAACGGGAGTGTTCCTAGTAACTAAAACTTTCCTACCGTTATTAGAGAGGAGTGAGTCAGCAGCGATAGTTAATATTTCAAGCATCGTTGGGCAGACGGCAGGCATAGCGGGTATAGCGTACCACGCAGCAAAAGCCGGAGTAATAGGGCTGACTAGGAAGCTAGCCTTAGAGCTAGCCCCCAAGATAAGGGTGAACGCGGTCGCACCTAGCCTAATTGAGACAAACCTAGTCAAGAAAGTACTTGACACGCACGAGAGGAGAGAACGTGCGGCATCACTCCACCCACTAAAGAGGATCGGTCGCCCAGAAGATGTCGCTGAAGTAGTTTACTTCCTCGCCAGCCCAGCAGCCTCCTTCATAACGGGGCAGACAATTGGAGTTAACGGCGGCCGCCTAATGTGCTGAGAAGTGCTACGCTGATCGAGCAGACCTTAAAAACGAAGATTTTCCTCTTTCTTAGCGCTTTAAGGCATTTTAGAAGGATGTCCGTTGCATATATTTTGCCCACTCACTTCTGTACCTCATAACTCTAGAATCTGTGGATAGTGTCGCCAGCACCTCGGGGCTTCTCTTAAGGGATATGAGTACGGTCTTCTCACCACCGCTGAGGTGCGTGGCCCTAATACCTGGCTTAACGTCGACCAACCCAGCATCTTTAAGCTTCCCTAGGGCTTCCTCAAGCACTTCCTTCGCTACGGGTTCCTCACCTAAAGTTCTCACGAAGCCCTCATACTCACCGATCAGCTCCGGCATCCAGAGTGCGCCGGAGAACAGGAAGAGCGTCCTGAGGATATCACCCATGACCTTCTCAATACCTTCCTCAGCTTCAAGCACCTTAGACAGCAATTTCTACGCCCCAACACAACTTGCTTAAGAAATAATTAAAGGATAATGAGATCCATTAATCACGTCAATGCCCGTAGCTAACCACTAGGACTCCGTATGCAAGCACATGACCCTTAACAGCGTTAAGAAATACCTTAGTATCCGTGTTGTTAGGTAGGTTAAGCTTAGTATCCAGTGCTAAAACTACGAAGACATACCTGTGTGTTGAACCATGCGGAGGACAAGGACCACCGTACCCGTACCTCCCAAAGTCATTAATGCACTGAAGCCCGAAGCTAGTCCTGAAGGTCTTTGGTATGCCCTCCGGAAGTGACGTTATGTTAGGTGGGATATTGTAGATTACCCAGTGGTAGAACGTACCCTTAGGTGCGTCGGGATCGTACATCAGCACAGCATACGACACCGTGTCCTCCGGACCTCCACTCCAGCTTAGGGGAGGGGACTTATCTGTGCCATCGCAGGTGAATTGCTTAGGCACCATGGATCCCGCGCTGAGACCGGCACTAGTTAGTGATAGTGAGTTCGGCGCGTTACCTAATACGCTCCTCAAAGGATCAAGGGGGTCCTTACTTGCTAAGTTATGGCTTGTGACATAGTAGATAACCACTGCCAGAACAATAACAACGACAACAATGCTTACTAGTAAAACTCGACGCATTACTGACCCCCGAACACTATTAATGTTACAGAATAATAAGTCGCGCAGGCATTACTGCGTTAAGCTCAGAGATAAAATCCTAACCGCTATTCTTGAAATCAGAGGCGTAGCTACGTAATGAGCGACGTCAGCAACGATGGAGTTGAGTACACTCGAGAGGAGCTTGCCAGTATTAGGGTGAGATATTCAACTATAGTGAATTACATCAGCCAGGTCTACAGGCTGATGCTGACGATGCTCTTCACGTTAGTTGTTGCTAGAAAGCTACCCGTGGAGGACTACGGGTTATGGACCACCATAATAGGCGTTGTGAATGTCTTGTCCATGGTGCACTGGATCTGGGGTATGTGGTCCCTTAGATTCTACGCAAGGAAAAGGTACGCAATGGTTTCAGCGGCCTACGCCCTCACACTAATTTATGCCCCGATATCATTAGTGATCTTCTTACTAGTGGGTTTCTGGTATGATAGTATCCTTGGTTGGGGCTTAAGTGCTTTCGCTATTGCTTCACTTCTCATGATTAGTGAAGCGTTCAATTATTTCCTGCGTTCCGTGATACTAAGTTCTAGGCCGTACATCGAAGGTAAGGCAGTAATGGTTAGGGTAACGGCAAGGCTTGTGATTGCCTATGCGTTAGTGGTGATCATTAAGACAGGCTTAACGGGGGTAGTGATATCCTCGGTTATTGGGAGCGTTGCCGCAGTTATCGCTAGGTATGCTCTCTTACGACGTCAGGGAGTGACCATACCTAAGCCTAGATTTAGTCGCAAGGAGATAGTAGTGCTAGTTAAGAACGCCTACATATCGGTTCTCTCATACTTTTCAAGTCTCCTTATCAATATAGAGAAGCCTCTAGTGACAGCGTTAACGTCCTCGACCGACTTAACAGCTTACCTTGGCGTAGCTTACGTGCCGCGGAGCATAATAACGCGTAGCTCAACAGCCTTGGGAAGCGGGTTAACACCTAAGTTACTGAGGATTCCGTCCCGTAATGATATTGAGGACATCCTTCGAATAACTATGACTGTGAACCTAGGAATAACCTTCTTAGTAATAATGATGGCTAAACCAATACTTAGCTTATTCAAACTGGCATACGTTGATGCTTACGTGTTACTCATAATAATAACTGTGGAGTCATTGCTGTACACTATCTCCCTACTCCTAGCTACGGTAGCTTCAGCCTCAGAGAAAGCGGATCTTCAGGTTCATGGTGTTAAGTTAAGTAAGACACCCATATTTAAGGCCCCAATGGCCTCGCTAATCCGTTGCGCTGTCGCGTTAGGGCTAGGTACTGCTGGCACGCTTACGTTAATTCATATTTACGGGCTCTCAGCCAACCCTTACTTAGTATTGCCCTACCCCCTAGCGTGGCTGGGAACGAGCTTCCCACTACTGATTTACATGTATAGACTCGCTAAGAATAAGGTGGAGTTCTCTTTCCCTAGACGCGAAACCGTGGCTGGTATTGTCGGGGGAGTCGTAATGAGCCTGTACATGCTCGTTAGCGGGGCTTCCGGCATTCTAGTTAAAAGCTTTTGGCATGACGCACCCACACTCATAGTGCATACACTGATAGGATTAACACTCTATGGTATTGTGGTACTTGCACTATCGCCCTGGAGTAGAGAGTTCCTTAAGTTATCACTCAAGTTTGTAAGGAGTAGGGAGAGAATGATTAAACCCTAAACGTTGCAGTTATTACTCTCGATACCTCGCTGAGCGAGTATGTGGTAAGGATGCCCACACCATATGCTCGCGATAACTGTAACGTCTGAGTCACGGCCTTCCTTGCTTCATTTAAGTTGCTAGGATCTGTGTCCCCGCCAGCAACCCTGAGTAAGGGCGGCGGCATAGCGATCGCCGTGAATTTATGACCTTGTGCCTCAATCCACCTTTTAAGTAACGCTAACATTACTAGGTCGGATTCGTCAACAACATCGAGAATAGTCACGATCGTCATTGAGGGGGTTGCCCGTGTTGAGCGTAGGACCTCGCGTATGAGCCACCCCAGTACGCGATTAGCGGTCACCGCACGCGAGGGCTCCCTAGGCCATTCGACCGATGCGAGTGTTTGGAGAACATTGCTGATTGTTGATAGTGATGAGGCCTTCTCACTTATG
>JAMOOZ010000059.1 GCA_027064885.1 Desulfurococcales archaeon | reverse complement strand
CTTGATTCGCTTGCCGAGGAAGCCACGTCGCCAGCACCATTGTTTTATAGTGCGGTTCGCTGAATTAACCTTGGTGACGTACTCATGGAGCCTGAGAAGTGTTTGGAGCCCCTCCTAAGCAGGAGGAGCGTCAGGAGGTTTGAGGATAGGGAGGTTCCGGACGAACTCCTGCTTAAGGCTGTGGACGTGGCTAGGCAGGCACCCAGCGCTAAGAACAGTCAGCCATGGCACTTCGTGATAGTGAAGGACAGGAAAACGCTTGACGAGCTATCCAAGATCCACGTCGGCGCAGCGCCCTTAAGGAACGCTAAGGCCGCGATAGTCGTGCTCGCCGACATTGAGGCGTCCCCACACTCCTACATAGCTGACGCGGCGATAGCCGCCACCTACTTATGGCTCGCCCTCCACTGCCTGGGCTTGGGAGCGGTCTGGATCCAGACGCTACGGAATATAGAGGAGGTTAGGGTAGCTGTTAAGGCGCCTGGGAAGTACGTCCCGGTAGCGATATTCGCTATCGGGTACCCTGCGGAGAAACCCTCACCCAAGCCTAAGAAGGCTTTAGAGGAAGTAGTTAGTTTGGAGGAGTTCGGTAAGGGCTTAAAGTGATTTTTGATAATAATACCTTAACTTGCTTTCCGGAGCCCTACCTTAGTAACCCAGCGTGAGTACTTGGAGATCCTGCACCTCACGACGTCCTCGTATAGCTTCTGGAGCTTCCTCGTTACTTCCCCGGGCTTACCGTCACCTATTTTCACACCATCGACCTCGACGACCGGCGTTACCTCCGCTGCCGTGCCGACGAAGAACGCTTCGTCAGCCGTTAGGAACTCGCCGAGGGCTATGTCTCTCTCAACCACCTTAACGCCTAACTCGTTCTCGAGGAGCTTCATGATCGTGTCCCTGGTTATGCCTATGAGGATGGGTGAGTTCGTTGGTGGGGTGTAGGCTACGCCGTCCTTGATCATGAAGACGTTCTCAGCCGATCCCTCAACCACGAAGCCCCGCTCATCAAGCAGTAGGGCTTCGTCGAAGCCCCTTACCTTAGCCTGGAGGGAGGTCATGTACGCGAGCACGTAATGCCCTCCTGCCTTGGCTGGCGCGGGCATGACGTCCTGCGGGGCCCTCCTCCACCCGGACACCGTTACCTTAGCCCCGACCTCGTACGCCTTACCCAGGAACTTACCCCACTTGAGGACACCTATGGCGACGCTTAACTCCCTGCTGGAGGGTACGAGTGAGAGTTCCTGCAGGTTTATGAAGCCTATGGGGCGGACGTAGTAGTCGCTCGGCCCGTTAGCCCTCACGGTCTCGACCACCGCGTCACATAGCTCCTTGATACTGTAGGGTACTGTGAAGCCATAGATCTTGGCTGACTCTATGAAGCGCTTCATGTGCTCCTCAAGCCTGAAGACCCCGACGTCCCCGTCATCCAGTAGGTACGCCCTAATACCCTCGAAGACCGAGGTCCCGTAGTGCAGGCTTTGAGTCATTACGTGGATCTTCGCCTCGTCCCACTCCACGAGCTTCCCGTCGAACCATATCCACTTACCCCATTCCGGCACGTCACGCACCCCGCGGGAGAACCCCGCCTGATTAGATGTATATTAGGGTCTCTCCCGGGAGGAATAAAAAGTTATTCGTTAACACACTTACTTAAGCAGTAAGTATTCGCGGTGCTTAGGGGGAAGCGCTAAAAGCCTACTATGGTGGGTCTGCGCGGTTCCCTCAAGTCAGGGCATAGGGCACACATAAGTTTCTTTATGTCCTCCAACGCCTCTAACGCGCCCGTGTTTGAGTTAATCATTGCTGAGTCCCTGTACACTTCAAGCACGTACTCCCTATCGTCCTCCAGCTCTATCCTAAGGTAAGCCATATCGAGGTCATGCCCTCTGTAGTTGAGGGTGCCGAAAGCTATGCTCACACCCCTAACCTCAGAACCAAGCACCTTGGAGATGAAGCCAATTAACCCCCGCGTCCCTTCCTTACCCCGCGACTTAAGCGCGTCGAGAACCCCTCCCTCCTCACCCTCCTCGAACTGAAGAACCGCGTACGAGCGGGGGAGGTCTGTGAAGTGGTATACGCTGAGCTTCAATACCCATACCTGATCGTACTAACGCATTCACAACATATCAAACTTTAGTGCTACGGGAGCTTGAAAACCGCGAAGAACCCACCCTCATACACGAGCCTAGCTACGGGTGGCGGGCGAGGACCTCTAAGCACCGCCACGACGTACGCCCCCGACCTTATGGGAGGAGGTCTCTTGAGGACCACGTACTCACCGTAGTGTAGGGCCTCAAACCAGTACCTCACACCCGCGTGAGGGACGAAGACCTCGGAACCCTCAGGAACGTAGTGATTGATCGCCTTAAGCTCCTCTATCGCCGGGGGAGGGAGGCTGGGGCCGATCAGGTAAGTAGTCACGGAGGCGCCGAGGTACTTTACGTTGGCGTGGGGCATTACGGCAAACACGTTGATTATGAGGGAGCCAACGCTATTCCCTGAGGCATCGGTGACCTGAATTACAGGTAAATTATCAGTGAGGGGCTTTGATCCGTGGGTGTATGAGGTCATAACTTCCCCCGCTAGAGAAGGACTCGACACGCCTATCTATTGCCACAGGGCTTAGCACATACGCAAACATGCATGTAAGGAGAAGTGCTAGGGTTAGGCAGGCGAGGCGCGCGCCCCCGTACCGTATAGCGTAGCATCTCACTATATAGAGAAGAGAGCGACTTAAAAGCCTTCCAGGGTAGCTTGGAGGCGTGCCTATGTTAAGGGTTATTTGCCTGCGCTGGCCCTAATCACTAGCCACACGCCAAGCATTGTTAGGGCCATCCCTACGACTACGTTCACTGCTGGTACCTGACCTAGGATTGCGGCGGCTAGTATTGATGCGCCAGCAGGTTCTCCCAAGGCTATTGAGGTTACTACGTGGGCCGGCATTTTCTTTAGTAGGTAATTCATTAGCGTGTGCCCGCCCATCATGGGTATGGCTGCGAGTGCGAGTAAGTAGGGCCACGCCTCAAGCCTTGTTGGGATTAAGCGCACGCCCGCTAGTGTGGATGCTAGTAATAGCCATGCGGCTGCTGAGCCGTAGGCCAGTAACGTGTATTGAGCTAGGTTCATCCCGGAGGATCTTAGGTAGCCTCCTAGGCTGAAGTACCCTGCGGCGGCAAACGCACCCATTATCGCTAGTGCCGAGCCTAGCGGCCATGAGGGCCCCACATTACTGCCTATCAAACCGTTGCAGAGGGCAACGATGACCCCGCCTAACGCGATGAGTAGCCCAATAACTTCCTCTCGCCTCACCCTAACGTGCATTATGGTGTGACCTATTAGGGCTGAGATGGCTGGGTACGTTACCACGAGCGTTGTTGAGAGAGCCACGCTGATTAAGTGGAGTGACTCCATCCACGTCACGAAGTGCAGTGCTAGGAGGGCCCCCGCCGTTACCGAGGCTAAGGCGTTACGGGGGCTTAAGCGAGCGTTGAGTGAGGTGCGGGTGATTAGGGCGGAGAGTGTGAGGAGCGGGAGGCTTAGTACGAGTCTCCAGAACGCACATACCCATGCTGACTCGCCGGAAAGCAGGACAAGTATTGATGACACAGATATACTGACCCATATTACCGCGAGTGACGTTATTAGTAAGGCTTTCCTCAAGGCGAAGGCTCCAACGTTAATGCATGGGCACGCTTAAAACGACTTAGTGGTGTTCCTCATCACCTCGCCCTTTCCAGTAATCTCATTAGCTCTGAGGACCGCGTGCTCACATACACTGTTCCGGGTCCTTCAACCTCTATCACTAGCCCTTCGCCGCCGAGGATCGTTGACTTCAGCCCACCGAATTTCCTGACCTTCCACCTGACGCTCTGCGTCATGGCGACGAAGTGGAAGTTATCTATTATTGTTTTCTCCCCAGGTGCGAGGTCTATTCTTTCTATGCCTCCGTAACTCGAGACCCAAACACCCCCGACTCCTTCCGCTTTCAGCCACATCAGCCCTCCGCCACCAGCTAGCAACCCTTTGAAGCCTCTCCACGCAACGCTTATATTCACGTTCCCATGGCTGGCCAAGTAGGACGTATCAGCTATTATGAGTGGGTTCGAGCCGTCGAGCTGAAAGTACGATATGTCCCCAGGGAACTTAGGCGCTATCCAGACTTCGGAGGGTCCGTCCGCTATGAAGGTGTTTAGCCAGACAGACTCCCCGCCCGCTATGGCTCTCATCAATGCACGACCTATGCCGCCAGTGTGAGTCTTTATCCTCACCGGGCCCCTCATCACCGCCATCGCTCCGGGCTCTGCCGTAAGTTCCTCGCCCGGGGACTCTAAGTACACTTTAAGGAGAGAGTATGAAGGCTTACAAATCACTTCCCATCTCATACAATATAACCCACTAACTATTCCATACCGCGAATATAAAGTGTTCTATACGGTGACATGGTAATATTAAGTAAGCCTTACCGTAGCGTTAAGTAAGCATTCATCCGAGGTTAAGGATGTAGTACTACTTGAGGTTTACTGACGCGCAAGTGAGGAGCATGAATACCGAATTTCCCGCCCAATAGGTCTTAGCTGGATTGGGAGGCCTTCACATACTCGTACCTTACTACGTACGTGTCCCCGCCGGCATGGAGGAGCACGGGATTCTCCTCCTTGAACACCGTCTTGAAGTACTTGCTGTTAGCAACCACCCTCAGCGCCTCGAATGTGAGTATTGCGTGGTCAGGGTACTTGAGCTCGTCACGTAGAACCGCCTCGATGAACGCAGCGGCCTCATCAATGTGTGGAGTTGAAACGGTCCGAGAGGGGACCAGCTGGAATCCGGCCTTTATTAGCTTATCCGGAACCTCCCTCCCCGACACGCGGCCGACGTAGTGTACGGCGTCGTACGCCTCTGCAGGTAATACGTTTATCGTTGCCTCACCTGATTCCTTAACATACTCGTAAGTTAGCCTGCTGTACGCGAGTGACAGCGCTACTATTGGTGGGTCCACGTTGACCGGGGTTATCCATGAGACGGCACACCCATTCACCTTACCCTCCTCCGACCTAGAGATCACTATTACCGCCGGTCTTGGGTGAAGCACCCTCATCGCCTGCCAGCCCTTAAGCTCTACCTCAACCATTACTCACTAACCCCCACATACTATATTCTGTTATTGAATACACGTAAAAAGGTGAGGACTCTTGAAGAGCATGCGGAGATCGGGTAAAGGAATTGTCTTCATCCCGCCCGGTCTGGCCGGGGAGTACCTATCATTTACCCGAAGTGATCCCCTCACCTCGTTAAGGAGAACTCGTAACCGCACTTAGGACACTTAACGTACCCGCAGTTCCCGAAGGTCGCTAATGGACACCCACCGCAGCTGAAGGCACGTGAGTACGAGATACTGAAAACGCTCCCACACTTAGGGCACGTGACTAGGTCCCTAGCAGGCATCCCTGTACCACCGCGCGTAATTCACCTCACTCCTTATAACCAATTAGGTTCCTTAAGCAAAACCTCCGGTGGTGTTAGTGCCTGAAGGGTTTGAGGCCCCCGTCACATACCTTCCTTGGGCATCGAAGGAGGAGGTAAGTAGGTTGAAGAACGACATACTCTCTGCGCTTGAGGAGCTGAAACACATTAAAGACGGGTTAAGGAGCGTTGAGGAGAGAGTGATTAAGGCTGAGGGCATGGCCCGCGACGCATTAACTGCTAAGGAGGAGGTAAAGGCTATCGCCTCAACCCTCAGTGACCTAAGAGGAAAAATCGGTGGTGTTGAGGGTAAAGTCGGTGAGATACAGAGCCGCGTAGCTAGGCTTGAGGCCCTAGCTGAGCTAACATTGATGGTTGGAAAATGGAAGGCAAACACCTGCGGCAGGTGTAAGGGAGAGCTATGCACGGCTTGGCGCTTAGGTAAGGAAGCAGCTGACGTGCTGGCTAAGCGCTTCGGGCAGGACGCCGTCGTGGGCGGCGATAACGGCGTGTGGAGGGTTAGGGTATCGAAGGTGCCGTACCTCTGCGCTCTATGTCCGCTCTACGAGCCTAAGGCGATGAAGACAGGGAAGTGATGTTCAGTTAAGGTAAGACCTCGTGCGTGGGTTCACGTGCCCGCCACTGCTTAGCGAATATCATCAACGCCGTCCTCCATACACCCCTACCGCTCACCGTGAGCGTTTAGCCCGGCTAAGGGTGCGTTCCTCAACCACTCACGTAGCTCCCTTAGAATGAGCGTTACCCACCATCACCTAGGGTTTCCTTAACAACTACCGTGGTTAAGGTACTTGCTTTTAGCACCTATGAAGGAGGGTACGCTCATTGCTTGCTTTCATTACATAGAAAATATCTACTCTGTTTAACCTCGGGTTCAGGCAGGAGGAGGTGGCGGGGGAGGAGGGACGTATGGTGCTGGCGCCTTACGCCTGGCCCTTAGCGCGAGTGCGGCACCAACTATGACTATCCCTATTACCGCGCCTACCGCTACGTAGGTTAACGGGAAGCCTCCACCACCGCTGGGGCTTGTTGAGCTACCTGCGTGCGTCGTTGCGGGGGTGGTGGGTTGCTGCGCTGTTGTCTTAGGCGTCGTGTGTGGTGTTGTTGGCTGTGTTGTTGATGGCTTTGTGGTTGTTGCGGGCGTCGTTACGTGGGTTGTTTGAGGTGTGGTTACTGGTGTGGTGGCCGGGGTAGTGGGTTGGGACGTTGTCGCCGGGGTTGTTGGTTGGGTTGTGGTGGGTGGGGTGGTGGTCGAGGGTTGCTGGGGCTTCACCTCCTTGAGGGTGACGCTGACTACTTTGCCTGCCTCAACCCTCACTATCGCGCTTCCGTAGTGTATCCCTCCAGCCTCGTCGATCCATACGGCCTTGACCGCGTAGGTGCCTGCGGGCACCTTCTTAATCTCGAACTTACCGGTCTCGTCGGTGTCGGTGCTGGCGGTGAATATCGTTGCTCTGGGCGGGTAGATCTTCACCTTAGCGTCGGGAACAGGCTTCCCTG
Source organism: Desulfurococcales archaeon (assembly GCA_027064885.1). Taxonomy (GTDB): domain Archaea; phylum Thermoproteota; class Thermoprotei_A; order Sulfolobales; family NBVN01; genus WAOL01. Next base: position 9,610 of record JAMOOZ010000059.1, on the reverse strand, counting down.
AAGCGTCCAGCACCTTACCCCTAACAATGCCTGTTGGGTTTACGTAGTTACTTATCTCGCCTAGGCTCAGGTATATGCCGTCCTTCTTCTCGGTCATGACGACCACGTCCATCTTACCATCACCATTAACGTCCGCAGGTATTGGTAAGGAATACTCACCACTCATGTCCACCTTAGTCTCGAACCGGAAATCCTCCTTAGCCGGGACGTAGGAGTACACGTACAGCGTTATCTCGCTGGGGTAGTCACCCCCCTCACTGTACGCTAAGCACGTTAGCATCATCTCAAGTATGCCGTCACCGTCTATGTCGAAGGTCTGGACGTAAGCTAAACTGTACTTCGGGTTTATGTCCCACCCATCACCTACTTCCTCAAGCCCGTTCCCTCCCCACCTCAGGAGGTGGAGCGCAAGGCTACCGTCCGCCGCTTGCGTCACGACTAGGATCTCGTCCACGCCGTCCGAGTCTATGTCGCCCGTACCTACCGAGATGATAAATGACTCAGGGAACTTCACGGTGTCAATACCCTTTAAGTTACCGTCTGGGGTTAGGTCGAACGCCAACACCTTACCCATGACTGGCTTGTTCGTGTCGTCTTCAGGTATGTAGAAGTCGTAGCCGAGCACGACGTCCTGCTTGCCGTCGCCGTTAACGTCCGCTGACGCGACGTCAGTTACGTCAACGTCCTGCCCTTCCGGAGGAACGATCGTGTATGAGTGCTCTACATCAAGTGATGAGGCATCAACCACGTAGAAGGAACCGTTTATCGTTCCTGTGTCTATGTCTATGTCGTACCCGCCTATGAGTACCTCCTTCTCACCATCGCCGTCCACGTCGCCCACGTCAGCGCTTAGCGCCACTAGGTTGTCTATGGTGTTGTAGTCGTGTTCCACGTCCTTGTTCTCGTAGTCGAAGCGGTCTATGCTTGTGTAGTAGTTATCCGTGTCGAAGTCTGTGTAGGAGTACACGGCGAAGATCTCCTTGACTTTATCGTTATCGTAGTCGTCATCCATTACTCCGGCGGTGAGGAATGGGTAGCTACCATCTGATAGTGCCTCTCCCTCATCTAGCTCCGAGACGTAGACTTCGTATAGTCCCTTGCCCTCAATGTACTTAGTTATTGACAGGAGTAGGTAGTACGTGCTCTCCCCGTCATACCCGATGGCGTACACGGTGAATTCGTCGGCGCCGTCGCCGTCGAAGTCCATGCCGCCTGCGGCACCCATGGTTGCTGAGGCCACGTTAATGTCTATGTCTGTGAACAGCTTTATCGAGCCTGTGGGCACGGGTATGCCGCCTGTCTGGTTCTGCGTTGGTTGCTGTGCCTCCACGTTGATTTGCGGGGCTATGTTGACTAGGGTGTCGAGGGCGTTCCCCCACCCGGTCTCCTCCGGGAAGTGCGTGAGCTTGTAATATATTGTCTTGCTGTACCTGCGCGGGTAGTGTATGGTTATGCCATTAGCGCCCTTACCGTAACCGTAGACTCCCGAGTAAATGACCAGCTTCGATAGGAGGGACGTCATCTGGGACGCGGCGCTCCCAGCGCCAGCCGCGGCCGCCTTAGACGCTAGGGTAATCAAGTCGACTTGATACTGCGTGAATTCCCTCGCGTAGCTCCTCGCTGCCCTGAATGGTTTAGGGTTCTTTAGGGCGGCGTTCGCGAAGGCCTTAAGTACATTCTCGGCGCTTGAGCTTCTGAGCACGCTTAGGTCGTACACGGCTTGAGTGACTACTTCTCCCTCCTTGACCCCCTCCTGCCTGTAGTACGCGATATAGTCCTTAGCCATCGTGATAGCTAGGGTTTTAGCGCTCATTGATGGATTAGCATAGAGCTCACTTAGGAAGTAGTTGTAGGGCCAGCCATCACCCGGCTCGCTTTCTTCTGAAGCAACTATATAGTCAGCATAGTTACGTAGTTCGTAGGCAGTCTCGATCGTGCCCATTAAGCACGCGTCGAAACCAACGATGTCGAACTTAATTCCGGAGCTCTTCAACGCGTAATTCAGTTCCTTAGGAGTTAGGAAGTCACGGTCGTTATCAAAGTCAATGCCGACTATCCCAGGGCCGTACCCGTGATCCCAGATTATCAGTGCGTAATGTTGTGCTGGGGCGTAGCTTGCCGCGAACTTAATGAACGATACTAATGTGTTGGGGTCTCCTGAATCCATCTCTCCTAAGTCTCTCAGGAGCTTCGAAACTATCTTGGGGGAGGTGTCATGGATTACTTCATATATCCTGGCGTCACTCCAGTCGGGGTTAGCATTGGCAACCTCCCTAATATCCATTCTATCGGACTCGAATTCTGAGTCGCCTCTCGACCTATCAACGTAGACTATGACCCTCACAGGGCTTCCCGGCCCGTAGGACTTCACCCCTGCCTCCATCTCATTCATATCCACTAGCGCGTAGCCTTCTAGGTCGTTGTCGGCAACGACGTATATCATTATGGTCCATGTGGCTTGGGCAGCCCTAGCTACCTTTGCGGTTGGCAGTGCCGTGAATGCTGAGAGTATTGTGAGAACTAATATGGCTACCGTGAAGGTTTTCAATATATGCATTCTACATTTCATCAGTATCTTACCTAAACGATTAAACAGCTAATCTCCTTTAAAACGTTAATCATTGAGTAAGTAAGTAAAAACTTACCCACAATCCGACGACGCGGGGAACGTTAACTCCAAGCCAACACCGCCTACCCCAAGCATTGACGGGTACTTGCTCCTCAAGTACTCCTTAACTTCACTCCCGCTGCAGTGTAGGGGGTACACCTTAACTACACCCAGTGAGGCTAGGTTATCCATTTCCTCAGCAATGATATTCTCCGGTGCACCCATTAAGTGGAAGCCTCCTATGACCGCGTAAACCTTCCCAGTGCTAAGGTCATGCACAGCCACCTCAACGATCCTATCGACTCCCGGGTGGGAGCAACCCACAAGCACAGCTAATCCTAACCTAGTTGCAACAGCTACTCCTTCCTCCCACGGAGGACCGTAGAGTGGCTTAAGAACCCACACGCCCGGAGCCACTTCGGTTGTTTTGTTCACTAGAACCGGTGTGAGTCCTAGCCCCCTTACGTAGTTCTGGAGACCTGAGTGCTGAGGCACGTACACCTTAACGCCTGGCTTCAGTTTCGCTATTAGGGGTAGGCCACCGACATGATCTCCGTGGCAGTGACTTATTATCACGAAATCTATGTTGCTCAGGTTCACACCAAACCTCCCGGCATTATACTTAAGCACCGTAGGGTCGGGACCCGTGTCAAATAAGAACCTAGCATGGGGCGTCTCGACGTACATCGCTATGCCCCATGCCGTTCTTAATCCTTTAACGTACCCTTCATTGTCAACAAGTACGATCACCTTAACCTTCCCGGTGAGGTTTGTTCTCACGGAGGTTTCCTCACGCTTCAGTGAAGTCCCTGTCATGCCAGGCGACGTTACTGGTAATGTGACGTAATGAGCAGCACCCAGAAGTATGCCTGTAGCTACTGCCGCAGTAAGCACCGCCTTGATCAACACCTTTAGTGCCTTCCTCAATCCTGAGGTACCCAGGTAATTATTCCTGTTTCTAAGTAATTACGTGTGACGCTACCTTAAGGCAAACTCCACATTATTAGAGCCGAGGTAGTTAGGGAGGCAAGAAAGAAAGGTGCTGAGTACCTGTGGAAGTCCCTTAACCTGATCCCAGCTATCCTTACTGCTATCAGATTAGCTAGTGAACCAATGACCGCGCCCGTCCCTCCAGCATTAACGCCTACGGCTAGGGGTAACCAAGGAGGTGAGGGACTCGCTGATATGAGCATAACGGTTGCGGGAACGTTACCCACTACCTGACTCAGTAGGGCCGCAACCAGCGCCATGGGTACTGGGTTGAGGGATGACGTGTTAAGTACTCCTGCCTTCATGATTATGTGCGACACTTCCTGGAAGTCCACGAATATTAGGGCGAAGATCAGTATGAGCGGCACGTCGAGGGAAAGTATTGCTTCCCTACCAACTAAAGCTAAGGTAGCGAACGTCACTGCTAAACCGATCAGCGGTTGACCTGCTTGAGCTAAGACCACATTAAGGATCAGGAGCGCTACGGAGGATGTGAGGAGGGCTCCCTTGACCTTAACCCTAGGCATCGGAAGTGCTGCGATCCTGCCTTCCTCCTTGTGGGTTAGGAGCACCAGCATCACCAGCAGGGCTAACCAAGCGGCAACGTACGGCGCCATGCCAGCAACGAATTCATGAGGTGTTAGTCCGTACCTCCTCCAGATGATTATGTTTTGTGGGTTACCTATCGGCGTTAGGGCTGAACCCACGTTAGCGGCTATGACGGTCATGACTACCGCCTTGACCCTATCCATACGGGTTAGGCGCGAGATCGTGACTACTAGAGGTACGAAGATGAACATCGCAGTATCATTCATTATCACGGCGGACGATAGGGCAACAACTAAAGCAATGAGAGTCACGAGCCTCGCGGGAGAGCCTCCCGACACCGATATAACCTTCGGGGCAACCCTGCTGAAGGCTCCCGAGAATTCAATACCGCGTGACACGGTCAGTAAGGCTATTATCACGGCCAGACTATCCACGTCTATTAAGGAGGGGGTCCTTGCAATTAGAGAGTGATCCGCTGAAGCTAAGATAACGTACAGAATGATTAGAGCTGAGAGGAACCACTCCTTCTTAGCGTAGGCGGCGATTACCCGTAGGATTCCCTTGAGGTTATAGCGCGTACCTCCTTACCTCCTCAGTAAGTCCGTAGTCAGGCACTAGCTCCGAGCCTTCGTATGAGACCTTAACATGCAGTATTATTACGTTCCTCCACGCCACAGGGACTGCCCAAGCGTCTTCGGGGTCCCTGAACTCAGCCGCCTCAATTACCCAAGCCTCCCTCAGGGCGGCCTCAACCACACTACGCGCTTCCTCAGGGTCGACGCTCACGCCCCACGCCCTTACGGGCCTACCCTTAGGTGATGGTGCCTTAGCGTACGGATCGTAATGAACCCTGTCGATGGCGAAGTCCATGTACATCACGGGAACGTCAGCGTGCACGTCCCCCGCAGGCCCCGTCCTAACTATCGGCGGGCCCGCTGTGAGGAGGGGTAGTGCCGCCTTAACGGCCTCGATAGCCTTCACCACCTTGCTTGGGTCTAGCCTGAACCCCTTACCCGGCCCTCCCCTTATGGGGTGTCTCAGCGGTGGTGGCGGTGCCGGTGGTGCAGGCAATCAATTCAACCTCCATCCATATTACTTCTCATCACCGTCTAAATAACTGTCTGGAATCGCTCACGACCCCGACGTTCAGGGCAGCCGCACCAATTAAGGCCCCGATTAAAGCTAGTACCGAATACGCTAACGGGAGGTTCGCGCTAACGTCGTACTGCATGAAGTACGCGGTCGCGAGCTCTGACACCATTATTGTTGTGGTTGCTAATGCGTCAAACAACCCCCTCACCCTACCCAGCACCTCGTGCCTCACCCTAGCCTGAAACACCGTGTGCAGGGACACGTTAATCAGCGGATCCCCAAACCCTAGGATAAGGGTTAGTGCGGGGGCTAGGAAGGCTGTTGCTTGAGGTGATTGCGTGAGGTACAGGGTAGTTAGGGAGGCGACGAATACTGCCTCGATCAAGCAACCCGCTACGAACTGCTTAGGCGGTGACAACTTACCTAACCTTCCTGAGGCCCTCAGAATGAGTACTGAAGCGACAATGCCTGCTAGCGGGACGCTTGCCGAGGCTACTGCGTAGGAAACCTCTCCTAGTGGGCCCACATCCTTCAGGGCGTCTAGGAGGAAGATCCGCCAAGACCCCACCGCGAAGTTAAAGAAAAGTGCTGAGATGATCAAGTACTTCACGAACTTCGGGATAGGCATTCTTCCCTCCCGCATTGACGCGTCCTCACCGCTTTCGCTTAAAGGATGATGCGTGAACCTGAATATATTCGGGGTGAGGTAGGCGGTGAGGGCAGTAATCAGTAGTAGGGAGGCCGCGTCTAGGAGGAGGGCCTTTAGCCCTAGGAGTACCGCAAGAGGTGCTACGGCGGCGTAGCCTGCTATGCGCGCCGTTCTTTCCGCGATCCCGACGGTGGCGTTGGCCTTCTGTAGAGCGCCCTCATCCTTGCCGACAAGCGCGGAGATTGCCTTGAGTGGAAAGTAAGTTGTTATGTTGTCCAACGCGCTTATGGCCAGTATCAGCACGTAGAACGTTAGGATGGCGGTCACGCCCCCCGTTGGTGGGCCTGTGAAGGCGAGAAGCGTAAGTAGTGCTGCCTGAAGGATTAGAGAGATCGCTGCTACCTTCCCTCCCGCCTTGTCTATGAGTGAACCCGCGATCAAGGGTATGATTACCCATGGAACCGACTGGATCGCTAGGGCGCCTGCCGCACCTAGAACTGAGTTAAGGGCTTTCAGCGCGGCCCAGGGAATCACTACCGATTCTATGGAGTCCCCGAATACCCGCGTAGCTGACAGCGCCGCTACCGCCTTAACCCCGAGAGGGATGCTGGGCCTGTCTTTAGTCATGCTACCTCACCTGTTGCTTGGTTAATCGTGGTTGAGGTTCTCAGGCTTGATGCGGCAGGATACCTTTTCCCTAAGTGTGAACGCCAGTGAAGCATGAGGAGAATCGTACCGATAGTGACGAAGAGAATCAAGCTAACCAGGTAGGGTAGCGTTGCCCAGACCGTCGCCAACGCTCCCGCAACGACGGGCGTCACAACATTGATCACTCTTCTGTAGCTTGAGAGGGCGGCGAACACCTCCGTTGCCTTAGCTTTAGGGACTTTCCTGAAGATCCAAGCCCTGTAGAATGGGAAGGCGAGGGTATCTCCGAACCTGCATATGAAGTACGCCACTATAACAATGGGGAGTGGTGGGGAGGCGAGCATTATGGCCGCCCAAGCAGCGACTAAGGCGTACCCCACACCCATAGCCTTGAAGGCTGATTCCTTCCTTATCCTCTCGCTGACGTAGGTGGCGGTTATGGCGCCAAGCGATATGCTTGCCTCCACCAGCATCGCCTCGAAGAGGGTGAAGCCCAGCACGTTAACGACGTAGTTCAGCATCACTATGTCGGGGGCGAGGCCCCACGCTAGGGTGAGTAGCGCCTCAATTAATAGGATCGTGCGGAACTCCGCGTCAACCCTGAACCTAGGGGCTCCGGCCTCAACCCTCTCCTCAACATCCATCCTCGGAAGCGCTTTCAGTAAGTACGCTATTGTTGCTAGGGATGACGCGCTGAAGAACGCGAACCCGACCCTATACCAGTCAGGCGTGGTCAGTACGTGCCCGAATAAGTACCCTAAGGCTAGGAACCCAATTAACTGAGCTACTTCAGGAAGCCTCATGTGCCACGCAAAAACCTCCTCAAGCCTCTCCTTAGGGTAAAGGATCCTCTCAGCGGCTTGGTAGAGGCTGTAGAACATCCCCGAAAGCTTCTCGATCAGCATCCCGGCAAACAGCATCACGGGAGCTAGGGCCCCGTAGGCGAGGGCGTAGAAGGCACAGGACACACCATCCAAAGCATCTATGAGTACTAACCCATGCCTTACCGGGATCCTCTTGAATACCCTCCCAATCAAGTACGTAGCCGGTATGGACACTAAGTTAACTACGGTGAAGAACGCGCCGACCTCAAGAACGTCGTACCCAGTCATGAACATGTAGAGCGGTAACATGTACCAAGTAATCAGTAACGGCGATATGATCGTGTGGTACAGTATGTAGCGCCGAGCACCGGCAGGTATTTCACTCCACCGCATCCCGACCCACACCACCTTAGGCGCTCTATGCCTCCATCACCTCCGGGAGAAGGTCTTCGTTGGTACGCGCTAAATGCGCTGGATTTCCTCTGCTCAAAGAGACTTATAAGCGTTACTTCTGAGGAAGCACACCCGCCTTATCTGGCTTTGCGTGCAATGCGTAAATTGACTCGTAATTAACAACTTTACCCAGCCCGTTAATCTCCGTCACGGGCCCCTCAAACCAGTCTGCCTTACCTAGCACGAGCACGAACTCGTTCGTCCCTTCCTGCAGGCCCGTTAGCCTGGCCTTGTCCTGGAGCCTCCTTAGCAGCGCCTCAGCTCCCCGTCTGCTTACGGTACCCCACTTAACCTCTATGAAGGCCGCGCTGTTTCCTGGGTCCCGCACTACTAAGTCGATCTCCTTGCCCTTGTGCCACCAAGGCCCTACTAGGGCTGGTTTCGTAGTTATCGCGCCGACCCTAATTAACTCAGGTAGTGATTCCTCAACTATTGCCTCAAACACGCTCCCAGTGAGCCTGTCAACGCATTTCAGGAGTGGCTCGTAGGCCTCCATAAAACCGCTCACCTCTATTAGGTTTCGTAACGGTTGCAGGCACGCAAACCAGAATCTGAAGTAGTTGTCCTTGAAGAAAGCGCGTGCGCCCCTACGGAACCCTAAGGGCTTCCTCAACATAATTATGTCTAGTTCCTCTAGGACCTCAACATACTTGTGCACAGCCCTGGGATCGACTCCGGCCGCGTTCGCCGCCTCATACGGGTTAGTTCTCCCCTCCGCCAACGCCTTAAGCAGGGCCATGTACCTTCTAGGCTCCCTTAGCTCCTGCCTAAGCAGATTCTCAACCTCGTCAAGCAGGGGAGAGCCGTGTTCCGCCACGGCCCTCAGCACCTCCTCTAGGCTTGACGCACCATAAGCGTACTGCGCGTATGCCGGCGTGCCTCCGAGCACGGCGTACGTGCGGACCGCGTCCCCATAAGGTAATGAGGCGAGGAACCCTAGGGCCTCTAGGAACCTCATAGGCCTTAAGCGTATTGACGCCGTCCTCCTGCCGAAGAGCGGGGCCCTATACCCGAGGAGTTCCCTCTCAAAGAAGGAAACCGCTGAACCACTGATCACTAGCTTGATGTCACTTTCGCTGAGTACTTCGTCAATGCTTCTCTGAAGCCTTGAGGGGATTGATGGGTTCGCATCCACAATGTATTGGAACTCATCAAGTATTATCAGCGCCTTACCTACCTCAGCGCTGGCCTCCTCGAGGATGTCGACGATGTCTTCATTTCTTGGGATGAAGTTGAAGGACTTAGCAATTACATGGAAGAATTCCTTAGCTATCTGAGGGTATGTTAACTCGGAAGCGACGAAGTATGCGCCACTATGACGGGAGAGAAACTCCTTAAGTAACCGTGTCTTCCCAACTCTCCTGCGCCCATAAACCGTGATTAGGCTGAAGCCCTTCCTCCGCCACTCCCTTTCAAGCACCGCCAATTCCTTTCTTCTGTCAATAAACGGGATACGATAATTGTATCTCAATACGATTACCTAGATACGATTATTAGAAGAGGAATTAAGGATTACGCGTCGCTTAAGTTACCTTAAGAACGCGTCAGTATGCGGAGACACCTCTTGAGGCCTTCCCTGTCGTGAGGCACCGACACGACCACCCCGTCAACGAGGCCTTCGAGGCCCCCAACAACGTCTCTTAGTTCGCCCTCGGTTATGAAGGGTTGCTTCATGTACGAAATGACGTCCCTGTTGTCCTTAGTAACTACGATTACGTAGGGGTACACTTCCTTCCCCAGCAACTTAACGTACCTCAGCAACTCCCCCTGCTTCTCAGGGTTCCTCGGGTCTAGGCG
>JAMOOZ010000058.1 GCA_027064885.1 Desulfurococcales archaeon | reverse complement strand
GGTCAGAGTTTGGGGGAACCACTACTTCAGGAAGCCCGCCGTCGTCAAGCCCCTCAAGTATAAGGGGCCGATGACTGTGGATGAGTTCCTATTCCTGAAGAGCGTCGCTAGAGCCGAGGTCGTTAAGGTAACGATCACCGGGCCCTACACGATAGCTGACTGGTCCTTCAACGAGTACTACGAAAGCAAGGAGGAGTTAGCCTTCGAGCTAGCCAAGATAATTAATAAGGAGATTAAGGCGCTGGAGGAGGCGGGCGCGCTCTACGTGCAGGTTGATGAGCCCGCCCTAACCACGCACCCTGACGAGATGGAGTGGGCGGTTCAGGCAATCAATAAGGCGGTGGAGGGTGTGAACATTAAGGTAGGGCTTCACGTATGCTATAGCGACTACCGTGTCCTCAGGCCGTACTACGACGAGTTAAGGGTAAGTCAATTCGCCCTAGAGTTCGCTAACAGGGGCTTTAGGGACCTAGCCGTGATTAAAGGGCTGAACAAGGAGTTAGGGTTCGGCGTTATCGACGTCCACAACAGGAGGGTGGAGACGCCGGAGGAGGTTGCGAGGGCGATTAGGAAGGTTATGAAGTACGTGGAGCCCGAGTGCCTCTACATTAACCCGGACTGCGGCTTAAAGCTACTGCCTAGGGACATAGCGAGGGCTAAGCTGAAGGCGATGGTGGAGGGAACTAAGATCGTTAGGAAGGAACTAGCGAGGAAGAGAGGTCTAGAGGAGGTAGTGCTTAGGAAGAACCTAACGTGCCCTTAAGGAAGTAATGACACCTCAGAAACTATCGGCTTAACCTCAACACCCAATTTCTTCGCGAGTTCACGCACACCTCTATCAATGAGGCCCCCGATGATCACTAGCTTAGGCTTAACACCCGTTACTTTCTCGTAGAGCTTGCCAACCCTACTTAACTCGAGCACGTCACCCCTGGAGACCCTGGACTTAACCTCCAGCAGCACGTGGGTACCGTCGTTCCTAACCATAACGTCAACCTCAACTACGGAGGGGTACCCATACACGAACCCCTCTGAGTCGTAGTGACTCCACCGCTCAACCTCACCAGCACCTAACGCGTCCTCAACAACGAACTTCATGGCCTGCCTAAACGCCTCCTCACTAATAACTCCGAACCTATGCGCAATTACCGTAACCAACCTCCGCGTCTCCCTCTGCTCCTCCTCCAACCTCGCAAATCTTTCCTCTAGCTTTGCGAATCTCTCCTCTAGCCTCTGTTGCCTCTCCTCTAACTTAGTGAACCTCTCCAGCAACTCCCTCATACCGAGAAGACCCATCAACGCATACCTAAACTCACGATCCTCCTCAACAGCCCTCAACAAACGCTCCTTTTCCTCACGCGTAAGCGGTGGGGCTTGTATGCTGGTCACTCAAGTTCCCTATCAATATGTTACCTTTTAAAGTGTTTAAGATTTATGCTTGATTCACTTTTTCAGAGTGAAAGATCTTTTATAGCAGTTCACCTAATCCGTAGCTTCGTTTTCCGTAATTAATAGTATATTGTGTCTGCTACGGATAGATTCATCATATCCTTCGCCGAGTTGCCTACGGAAGCACTCGACTTACCTTAGGAATCAAGTAGTCACCAGTAGGTTTACCCTTTAACAAGAAAAATGAGCAAAAACGTAATGTCACCACCACACCAAATAGCCCTAAAACTATGTAAAGACATACAGCGATGCAAAACCAAGTCTAATGTTTTCAGCCCATTATGGAGTGTATCTTACCCATGTCTATGTAGTCCTTATTAATCCTATTCGCTATTTTCTCGATCATCGTGTCCCATAAGTCGAGGGGTATCGTGGGTACTGGCTGCACCGGGTCTAGCTCGGGCATCCCCGCTAACTCCTCTATGTAGGGCAACACAGCAACTATGTCCTTGCCCAGGTCGCCGTACACCACTTTCCCATACTCCCACGCCAGCTCGGGACTCATCTTAGCCCCTATATCCATCACTATCTTGAAGGCGTCGAACGGATTCACTATCAAGCCCTTGATCCTGTTCAGCTCCTCCTCGCCCAGCATGGAGAGCATCCCTTAGCTGAGTCAGGGATGTTCGCAACCATCAGTGCCGGGGCATTAGCTATCCTAGCCACGTGCATATTGGCGAACTCAACGGCCTTCCTGTTCCCTACGAACACACTTATGGTGCCGTCAATCGTTACTGACTTATAGGACTTGTAAACGGTGTGAGTATTAGAATTAGTAATGAGAGCATTAGTGTGGTCAGGTTTTAAGGTCGCTTGAGGTGGCTTGACACAATATTGAGAGATACCTCCTCTGTCTCAGAGGTGATAAGGTAACGTATTGATGTTATACGTATATTTATTTGTAATGGTCCCCGGCGGTCTCTTAGTAAGAGAGAAAAAGTAATATTTTGTTTCGCTTTATCCTGCCGAAATCGCGTATAGTAGAATGTTTTAATTTGTCTGTGTTGTTCCTGCTTTTGAGATTATGTGAGGTGTTTCGCTGGGGTGGTTGGTTTGGGTAGGTTTAGGTTGTCGATCGTGTACGCGGTCGCGCCTAAGACTGACTTCGACGTGGTTGTTAGGGGCGAGTTGAGTAAGGTTCTCGAGCTCGCGGTTAGGCTTGGGTTTGAGGGTGTTGAGTACAATATTTCCGACCCGTTCGAGGCCGATGTTAAGGGCCTTAAGAGGGCGTTGGATGAAGCTGGGTTGGAGGCTTCCGCGTTGTCGACGGGCCTCTCCTACCTTAGGTACGGGTACAGTCTCTCGAGCCCCGACCCAAGCAATAGGGGTAAGGCCCTCGAGTTCTTTAGGAGGTACGTTGATGTTTCGGTTGAGCTTGGGTGCCGTAAGGTCGTTGTTGGTTTGGCTAGGGGTAGGTGCGGTGTTCCGGGCGAGCCTCCCTGTGAGGAGGCTTTGAGGTGCTTGCGCTCATCGCTTGAGGAGCTTAACGATTACGCTGGTGAGCGGGGCGCGACCATAGTTTTCGAGCCTCTTAACAGGTATGAGACTAAGCTAGTGAATAAGGTCAGTGAGGCTAAGGAACTGATTAAGGGGTTAAGGAACGTTAAGCTCCTGCTCGACACGTTCCACACTACGTTAGAGGAGCGCAGCCCCTACGACGCGATCCTTGAGGCCGGTAACTTGATAGGGCACGTGCACGTGGCTGACACGAATCGCTTAGCCCCGGGGTTAGGGATGCTTGACTGGGAGAAGGTGCTCTACAGGTTGATCAGGGTTGGCTAT
>JAMOOZ010000057.1 GCA_027064885.1 Desulfurococcales archaeon | reverse complement strand
GAGGTCCTACGGGAGGGATATACCCGTAGTGATTGACTACCCTGAGATACCCGTGAATGATAAGGCGCTAGCAACGTACGTCCTCAACCCCGGCGAGTGGGTCGACCTAGAAACCTACTCTGACATAGCTTATTACTTAAGCAAGTTCATCAAGAAGCACAGGGACGAACTGCCCGCCCGTGCTGTGAGGAACTTAGAGAATAGGTTAGCGTGGATAACGGCGGTGATGAGGAAGAGCGACTACCTAACCTCCTCCATCAGGGTAGCGGTGTACAAGGCCAGGCTACCAACGTACTTCATGGCGGCAACGAAGGTCGAGGCATGGCCCAGCAACGAGCTGAGCATGGAGGACGTGGTGGCGTTCCTCTCAAGCATTACGGGCGTCAACGGCGTCCCCCACCCAATAGACTTAGTGGACTCAATGTGCAGGGTAAGGAAGGAAGTCCTCCACCTAACACAACAGCAACTCCAGACCGAGCTAATGAGGCTACTCAACGACCCCGCATTAGCGATGAGTCTAGCGGGACTAACAAACCCGGAGAAAATGCATAAGGTGGGCTTCAGGTAGTGTTTGCGTGTTGTGCCTGCCTTAACTTCTTAGCTAACTCAGCTATTTCACGCGGCCCCATCACCTCATCAGCTACTCCCTCAGGAGGTCTTTCCTTGAGACTCACTAACCCTGCCTTAGGTATCCCGTACTCCTTGATTCTGCTCACGGCTTTCCTTGCTTCACCCTTAGTGATGGCCCCTACCTTGATTTCGTAGGCCATCAATGGCTGTCCCGACTTACTGAGTAGCACTACGTCTATGTCTCCCTTGCCATCAGGGAGTATCGTGTAGGCCCTCTTGAGGGAGTGGTGCTTCGCTAGTAGCTCGCCTAGCATGAACTGCAGCTCCAAGCATATGTCAGACCGCACCGCGTCCTTGGAGGGTCCGAGCCCGTGTTCCTCGACTAGCTCACTCATCCTCAGCAGTAAGGACGTTATGGGGGATCTAAGCTTATAGTACTTCCTAGCCCCCCTCGTCCTCCATAGGGGGATGCCCTCGACTAGGCCCATTAGGGATAACTGGTTAAGTATACCCGCAACTATTCCGGGGTTGGGGGCGCTGAGTAACTGCGCCTCGTACAGCTTCTGGGCTAACGCGTAGGTGGACCACACCCTCCTAGCCAGTAGCTTGAGCACGGCCTCGTACAGCCTAGTCAACTGCCTTTCCTCGTCCGTGAAGACCTCCCCTATAAGGCTTAACGCCACAGGCACTAGCTTACGGGCCTCCCTAACCAGGGATTCGGCCGGGTCACCCTCAGGACTGATCAACGCCAGGATCCACGGGTCCCTCACGAGCGTCGCCCAAAGGACCGCGTCGCCCGGCTTGAGTGCGGCTAGTAGCGACGTTACCGCGTCCTCCGGGGACGCTATGTCCACGTGGAAAGGCATGAGTAACCCAAGCAACGGGGAGTTCCTGCCGAACACCTCCTTAACTATACCCATGCTTGACCCGCACGCGATTAACCTGCCGGTCGACCCGGCCTTCACGCTTAAGGCGTCCCAGTACCTCTCAGGGAGCCTCTGGAACTCATCAATAACTACCGTTAATCCCTGCTCAAGCCCCTCCAAGATCTTCGGGAAGCACTCCTTCAGTTCAGCGAACCTTAAGCTACCCTCGCCCTCAACTATGCATGCCCTATCCCTAGCTACGGTCACGTACAGATCCCACTCAACGCAGTTTCTAAGGAGGAATGTCTTACCAGTCTTCCTCCTGCCGTAAACAAGTAGCCATGCCTTACTGCGTGCTAACTCCCTGCATTCCCTCCTATCTATTACTATCTTAATATTATCACCAAAATATTACTGTGAGTAAAGCATTAAACCGTTACCCAACCCTAACCTCAATTCCCGCACCTAGGCGCCGTAGCGTGGAGCCCAAGATACTCGACAATGCCTTAAGCTGAGCCACGGCGTAGTAGGCGTACGTGACTCTCCTGCTCGCCACCCTCTCGCTGAAGGCTACTTCATTAATTGGTGCTGGCTCCGCAAGTATCGATGCCGGGATCCTCTCCTCCCTACTCAGTAGGTTCTCGTAGGCAACCCTATCAGCCGTGACGGGGACCAAGCCGGTTCGGGTGGACGCAGTTAACGCCACCCCGACCTCGCAAGGCTTCGCGTCAGCCTCCCTAATCATTATGGGGGTTAAGTGCTTGGCTAAGTCAGCGACGAGTGCAGCGACCTCAGCCCTAAACCTCCCTAACCTCAAGTCCTCCTCATGCCTCACCTGAGCGACGTGCTCGTAAAGCTCTATGACCGCGCACGCAGGTAACGCCACCTTAGGCGGGTTACCCACGCCGTAGTCGAGGGCCTGAACATGTACGCCCTTGTAAAGGACGTTCGTGTCTAGCACCCCGACCCAGTCCTTAGGTAGGGTGTGCAGGGCCTCCATCAACGCGTGACCTACGAAGGAACTTAACCCACCCTTAAGCGACCCGGATACCTTAGCGACGCGCAACTGCCTAACACCGGTTAAGTCAAGGATCGTTGAGACTATGGAGTCCTCACGCTCACCCAACACGCCCTTATCCCTTGCCTCGACGTACTGCTTAGCTAAGTCAACAACCGCATCAACGACGTCGTCCCACGAACAGTAGTCGCTGGCCTCAGCACGCAACCTAACCCTATCCCCACTAACTGCGACCTCAATGCTTAGTGGCCCGCACCCTCCCGGGCAACCCCGCCCACCAACCTCGGGGGTGACGACGCATGGGTTCCTAGCGACTGGTAACTCAGCGTTGAGCCTGGCCTGCGCCTCTAGGGTGGCGCGCCTTAACCTAGGGGCTTCGGGCGGCGGGACCACCTTAAGCGCGGCCTCGATAACGCGCGTGCTTAACTCAGCGCCTCCACCGCCCAACTCATCGCAGGTAGGGCCGTGGCGGCAGTGAATACCGGCTAGGGGCTCGACCGGCTTAGGCGTGTAGGGGTAGTGCGTGCCCCGCCAAGGCCCCCAGAGGAAGGCTACGTACGCAACGTTACTTAACCCACGCTCCAAGCTAATAGCGGCCACACTCACCTCAAGACGGGAACCAGCGGACACCGTGAGGCATAGTGGGGAGCCCTTAACCCTCCCCTTAAGGAAATCCCTCCTAAACCACGTGACGACGCCCGGAACGTCCTCAGGGGAGGAATCAACGTCAGGTATGGAGGGAAGGGCCTCCACCTGAATACCTAACCCACCCAACACCTCGTTAAGCTCC
>JAMOOZ010000056.1 GCA_027064885.1 Desulfurococcales archaeon | reverse complement strand
TTCACCATCGTTACTTTCTTCTTAACATTACTCTTAATCACTTCAGGATACTCCTTAATATAGTTAAGAAGCTCATAAAGGATTAACTCCCTAGGCATATCCACAGGGTAAACACTAAAGCCAGCATTCCTAGCCGCCTGAATCAGCTTAGGGTCTTTAGTCATGAACACCACACCGAACCTTTCAGACCTGAAAGCAAAGTCCTTTACTAACCCGTACTTACCGCCGAATCCAATGTAAATCCTAAATAAACCCTCATTAAGTACCGCAGGCTCTGGTTGCTCAGGCGGTGGAGGAGGTGGTACCGACTGCTCACTCATACAACACACCCAAACTAATCACCGATAATCCCTTTTTATTTCTTGAAAACCTTAAGTTAACGGGTCTTAAATGCCTAGAAAATACTATATAGAACACATAGAGAAACCCAAAGACAAGCTAGTATTCATAATACTACTCCACCTAGCAAGAATCCCTCTCAATAAACTGGTACGGTGGCTAGTACCAATAATAAGGGCTGATAACGCATTAGAAGCAATAACATGGTTAAAAACATGCGGAGTAATCACAACTCAAGGCAATTTCGTAAGCGCTGACCCAGCAATGATAGTTCACCAAGCACAAAAAAGACTAGGGATACCGTCATACCTCCTCACACCAGCCCTAAAGAAATCAATGAAGGGAATAAGACTAGAACCAGTGAACCTAGGCATAAGGGCATACAGAATACTCAACCACCTGAGACATGAAGGCATAGGCTCAATACTCACACTCCACACAGTAATCTACACAGGAAACAAAGAACTGAAGAAATGGGTGGAAACCATACCGCTACAAGGCACCATATTCACCTACTTCATAGTACTTAAATCCGTGAAACCTACTCCGAAGATGTCCGTGAC
Organism: Desulfurococcales archaeon; assembly: GCA_027064885.1. GTDB lineage: Archaea > Thermoproteota > Thermoprotei_A > Sulfolobales > NBVN01 > WAOL01. The sequence continues at coordinate 2,353 of JAMOOZ010000056.1, read as the reverse complement.
TCGTTCATGGCTCTTAAAAGCATTCTCTGGTACTTCGACCGATACCCTGAACCGCCGATCGATTTCAAGGACGCCTTAATAACTGCTGGGGGCTCAGGCCCTAAACTACCAACACTTCTCTGAGGCACGCTCTTCTTTAATGCCTCCTTATAAGCACCCTCTACCGCCTTAATAGCCCCAGGTAAGGACTTCACCCTAGCCAACCTCTGCTTAAGCATACTTACAACAACATCCTCAGGCATTACCTCGGCCATCCTCGACAACATCATGTTAAGATGCGGGCTAACAAAAGCATCCTCAGGAACACCGACCTTCTCAGAAATTAACTTAAGCAACCTCTCAACAGTTGAACTAGACTTATGCGGTTCAACCTTAATGCCCGTATCCACCTTAGGCTGAAGAGACTTCCTAATCAATTGTCGTTTCCTAGCCTTCTCCCTCATAGTACTTGCGATCTTCTTGAGCTTCTCCTTACGCTCCTTAACCTCCTTCCTTCGCCTCTCCATCAACTTCTCCACATACTTCCTAACATCAAAGCCCGCATCAGCCAACACCTCAGCCTTCTTACCTAAACGCCCCTCTAAATAAAGATTAACAGCTATCTCCCTAAGCGAGTCAGGGAACACGCCCTTAGGGTGAACCTTACTCAAATCAAATAGGTAAAGACACCACCCATAATTAGTATCACTCACATAACACACGTTCGGCAGACCAACAACCCTCTTAGGCCTCCTAGAAACAGGGTTCTGAACCTTACTCACAGAAGCCTGCCCACCCCTCAAATTAGCTGTTAGCGAAGTCGAAGGGCGTCTAAAAGAGAAAACCTTCCGAGCCAATTCCTCGAACACACCCACCACTAACCACCAAAGAAAAAACCGAAATCATCTATTTATTTCTAGAGTTCATGATAATGTTCTTTATCCTCTCCCTGTAGGGCTTAGCCTCCTCAAAAACCATCTTAGCGAAAGCCCAGTAAGCATCCCGAACACCCGTAAGGAGGGCCCAAGAAGCAACTGCGTCAAACCAAAGCACAGTATCACCGAGAGACTTCTTATGCGTATCACTCCACCAACCATGTATTGTCAAGATAATGGGTCTAATGTATCGGTTAGCCCTAGCATGCTTAACAACCCTAGAAGCCGTAGTCGAGTTAAAAGCCTTAATACTCGACACGACCTTAACCTCATACCACTGCCCAGTCCTATCAAGAAAACCAGCAAAGTCAAAAGGCTTACTCAAAGACCTAACATCCCTAAAGAAAGGCCTAACCAAACGAATCGAAGCATTCCCCAAAGCCGTAACTATAGCGCGCTCAGCTACAGCGGCCCTACTCGCATAGTAAGGAAGCAAAGCCGCAGTCCACAAAGGAGCAAAATCCATATCCACATTCATAACCGCGTGAACCGCCCTACGCAGAAACTCCCGCACCACAGGCCTGACACACTCAACAGCATTAACAGCCTCAACACTAACCTTAAGCCTCAACCATCCCCACCTCCATCCCCATAATAAGACACTTATGCCTCTCCTCACGCTCAATAATCTTCTTAAGAATCCCCCTTACTTCCTTCAAGGTTAGGTAGTTAGCCTTATCCTTAACCATTAAGTAAGCCACATCATCACCGAAATCAACATCAACCGCAACTCTCTTACAATACCATTTATCCCTAGCGAACCACACCTCAACCCGCTGAATACGCTCTAACTCCCGCCTTAGATACGGATACACCAACGCGTGAACTCTATCCCTTATCCTATGCACGTTATCCTCGAAAGCCTCCAGAATCGTGACATACTTTCTCAAACGATTTAACTCCAGCAAAGAATTAAGCGATGCCCACCCAATACCAACATCAACAAACACCGAATCCAGAACATAGATCAGCTTCCTTAAACGCCTAATGAACCGATTCTTACTCGCATGAGTCCCACGAAGCATTCCCAAATCCCTAATAACTAAGTCAATCAACCCCCTAATACCCGCCCATTTCCTCGAGCTAAAGAAGTCAATCAACTTCAGAGCACACCGAGCGTCATTAGTTAATAGGAGAACCCAGTAATCCCTATTCTCAAATATATCACATACCTCTAACTTAGACTCACCCACCTCACAAACAATACGAGAACCCAAACAATAATCATCACTCCACACCATCATTCATCACCCAAACACATTTCCATACATTTCTCATAACATCTATCATAGGATAGCGGGTTATTACTAAACCATAATCTGGCCGTGCATCGCTTATGACATTTCTCATGACAATAATCAAGCGTGGCATCACTCATTACACAACACCACCCGCATTCCTACTTCCATTTCCATATACCCATCTCTGGAGGGCTAAAC
>JAMOOZ010000055.1 GCA_027064885.1 Desulfurococcales archaeon | reverse complement strand
GTCTTTCAATTCATTCCTTATTGATACCGAATACTTATATATCCCCTTTATAAATAAGGGTTTCCCTTACGTTCTTCCCGCGCGTGGCCACCATGAGGACACCATTGGAAATACTCACTAGCAAGCCAGATCACGCGTAATTCTTCCAAAGAGTGGATTTTTGTTCATTTGGTTTGTGGGCTCCCTAAAGACCAATTCAATCATTGCGTGGGCGTCAGCGATAGCTGGTCGGTCATCGCCTTGTTTTTGGTTTTTGTTCGTTATTTAATGTTGTTTGTTGTGTGGTTGGTGATTAGTGTGGGTATTGCGATTAGCGTTGTAACTAGTGTTGCGGTGGCGGCTACCAGTTGTGGGCCTATGAAGGAGGCAAAGAACATTGTGAGGCATATGTAGGGGACTGTGAGTGCGGTTGCTCTAGGTGTTGGTGAGTTCCTTGCGAGGAGTTCGTGGGTGAGTAGTATCATGAATGACACTATGAACCATCCCATGTAGTTGCTGGCTGGGATGCCGAACCACGCGGGTCCCCACCCGCCGAGCCAGACCCATGCATGGATCTTGCTAACCATGAATGGGTCCATTGCCAGGTCTAGGGTGACCATGAGGAGTGAGGTGTACGTAACTCTCAGGAAGGCTCCTGCGGTGCCCTTCCGTGTTATGATGGAGGACGCTATTAGGTACGTTAGGTAGGCATAGAACCCCCACATGATCGGGACTGAAAGAGGTACACCAAGGACTCGCGGGGCCATTAATGAGATGTACTCGTACTTACCGAAGGGAACCCCAGTGTTCACCCCGATTACCTCGGCCGCTAAGCCTATGGCGAAGCCAGCAACGGGTATTATGAGTACGTGCCTATACTCTTTATATATTGATGCTACGGCGAGTGAAGTGACGTAGCCAAGCATGTAAATGATCTCCGTGGTAAGGCTAGGGGGTAGTAGGAATACCGCCACATGCACCACTACTAGCGGCGTAATAATGGCCGCGTTAGCTACTCGGCTATCACTACGTGATTGATTCGTTCATATCCACCTAGTTTAGTGATTAGCGACTAATTATTTAAAGTTGTCTATAGAGAGATGGGGGAGAAGGAACGCTGGGCATGTTACGTGAGGAGTTTTAGGTAGTTTATGACTCTCGATGCAAATATCGTTGGGGTGAAGTGCCATGAGGTTCTCCAGGCGTTTCTCGCGATCCTTAAGTATTCGTCACCGCTCATCTTGAGGAGTTTTATGAGGGTCGCTATGGCTTCCCCGTCGTTCTCGTAGGCGTAGCCATTGTATCCGTTCACGATTAGCTCTGCTAACCCAGTCTTTCTTGGCACAACGGGTATTGTTGCTTGGGTCATTGCCTCTACGGGCGCCATGCCGAAGTGCTCGCCTATCCTTAGATGGACGTATACCTTCGATGCCTGATAGTATTTGGCTAGCTCGGCGGGCTTCATGGGCTTGTCGATTAGCTCGACCCCCTCGGTGCCTGAGGCTAGCTCCTTGAGTTTCTCGTAGTGGTTCCTGTAGCGTGGGTCAGGTATGCCGATGATGAGTAGGGACGCATCAGGCACCTCAGGCTTTATCCTGTCCTTGAACCACTGTATGAGGACGTCGAGCCTCTTCTGGGGGACGAACCTGGCTACGCTTATGATGCGTTGTTCCTTCCCCTTAATGTCTACCTCCTCGCCCGCCTCGTAGTACTCCTTCGGTATGGCGGGGTAAACCACGTTGCTAGGTATGCCGTAGAGCTTGTAGAGGGCCCTAGCCGTGTAGTTTGAGTTGGTTATGTGGAGGTCCGCTACGCGGTAGAAGCAGTCGTACATGTTAGGGAAGCGGTAGTTGTTTAGGAACCTCTTGAGGTTCTCGGGCGTTAACTCCTCCTCCTTCGGGAAGTGAACGTACATCCCGACCTTAGCCCCGGGCTTCACCGCCTTAATTAGGGTGGCGTAGATGGGTTCCTGAATCATTATGAAGGGAAGTAACTCTCCGTGCCTCCTGAAGACCTCGTCTAGCGTGTGGATGATGTTATTCAGCCTCGCCTTAATGCTGTCCTCCTCACTGGCAATGCGGAAGCGCTCGAGCGTAACCTTAGATGTAGGTTTGAAGAGGTCCTCGCGGAAATCCTTGCTTAGAACAACGACATCATAACCCTGCTCCTCCAGTCCATACACGAGTATCTTGGTTAGAACCTCACTACCTCCCAGGAAGTGGAGGTGGGGGTGTACGACTAGTACCTTCATCATTTACCACCGCCGGTAGTATGGTACACATGAGAAGCTAGGGGCCGAGCTAATAAGCCTTGAGTATTCCTCAAGTAATCCCCGAATAATATTATACTGAGGCACGCGTTAACCGCCCTAATGAAGCCCAACGATATATTGCCTGAGCACACTTAATTATCGGGGGCGGTAGTGAGGATAGCTTCTGTCAGCGCCTACCTAGCGAAGGCAGAGATGATTAAGCCCTTCCGCATAGCGTACGATGTCATCACCTCCGCCGAAACCGTGTTCGCGATGATCGAGACTCGTGATGGGCTCGTGGGGTGGGGTGAGGCGCCCCCCGCACCCAAAATCACTGGAGACACTGTAGGCACTATTGCGGCTACGGTCAAGCACCTAGCGCCGAGACTGAAGGGCTTAGACCCAACAGAGTACTGGCGCGTGTGGCGTACCCTCAACAAGGAGTTAAGGCATAACGCGGCCGCGAAGGCAGGGGTCATGGCCGCGGTGCTCGACATTGCCGGGAAGGCTGCGGGCCTACCGACGTACAAGCTCCTCGGAGGGTGGGTGACGGAGTTCGAGACTGACTACACGTTAAGCCTTGACGAGCCGGAAGTCATGGCTGAGGAAGCGCGTGAGTGGGTTAGGAAAGGGTTTAAGGTGCTTAAGGTGAAGCTCGGCGGGCCGCAGAGCAAGGACTTGAAGAGGGTTAAGGCCGTTAGAGACGCGGTAGGGCCTTTAGTGAGGTTAAGGGTCGACGCGAATCAAGCGTGGAGCCTCAAGGAAGCGATCGTGCTGGCCCGCGAACTCGCTGGGCTCGGGGTAGAGATGATCGAGCAGCCACTACCGGCACGCGCGTTAAGGGACTTAACGGTGCTGAGGGAGACCTCACCAGTACCTATAGTGCTGGACGAGTCCATACACGACGCTGCCGACGCCCTCGAGTGCCTCACGAGGGGCGCGTGCGACGGCGTGAACATAAAGCTAGCTAAGGCGGGAGGCATCCTAGGCGGGCTGGAGATCGGGCGCGTCGTGAGAGCGGCTGG
>JAMOOZ010000054.1 GCA_027064885.1 Desulfurococcales archaeon | reverse complement strand
TAGCAGCCAGTAGTGCTACCTCAAACGTGTGCTCATTGACGTACGTGTCAGCGTCTATGTAGTGAAGCCCCTTCTTACTCTCGCTCTCTATGTACTCAATATACTCCTCCTCATGAACTAACTCAATAACCTTCCTCGAAGGTGAGGGAGGCTCGATTACCCTAAGCTCCTCCTTAGGAACAACCTTCTTAACTATTGAGAAAGCCATTAACACACGTTCAGGGCTTTCGGGATGAGGGTTGATGGGATCCTCATGTAACGTGAAGGTCTTTGAAAAGTAGGTTATTAGCAACTAGCAACACCGGATGTTTGACTAGTTAATGCTGCACGAATAGCGTCTCTCAAAGCCTCCTCGGAGTTCATGGACGGCTTCCAACCATACGCCTTTATCTTACTTATGTCAAGAAGCATGAACTTAACATCACCTTTCCAACCCCTGCCATCCGGTGTGGCTGGCTTATAACGGAACTCAACGTTCTTCAAATCCATTTCCTCAACAACTAACTCAGCGATCCTCTTTACGGTAATCCAGTCCTCATTTCCGAGATTAAACACTTCATAAGACTTCCCGCCATTCCTTAACGCCTTCAACGCTACGTCAATACCTGAAATCAAGTCCCTAACGTGGAGGTAAGATTTCCTCTGCGACCCATCGCCAAGGATCTCAAGGACGGTCGGGTTTGATCGGAGCTTACGTATGAAGTCAATGATCACGCCATGACTTTGCCGGGGCCCCACAATATTAGCGAACCGCAGTATGAGGGACCTCACTCCATACGCGGTACTGTAAGTCACTATTAGGTTCTCAGATGCTAGCTTAGCTGCCCCGTAAACAGAGATCGGCTCTTTGGGTTCATAATCCTCGGGTGTCGGGAACTTCTTCGCATCACCGTAGACTGTGGATGAACTGGCAAACACTAACTCCTTCACATCATTGATACGACATGCCTCCAAAACGTTAAACGTCACTAGGACGTTTTCATTAAAGTGAATTCTTGGGTTAGTCATAGAGACACGCACTTCCGGATTAGCGGCGAAGTGGTAGACGATGTCAGCACCCCTGAATTCATGAATCCACCTGCCATTAGAGTTCTTAAGGTCATCTTGAACAAGCCTCACTCTTCCGCTTCTCAGCGCTTCTCTCAGAAAGTCCTTCCGTCCAGAACTGAGATTATCAATCACTACTACGCTATAACCTGTCTTTATCAGGAAATCAACTATATGTGAACCTATGAATCCCGCACCGCCTGTCACAATAGCCTTAACCAAGGGTTTAATCACCTCTTGCGAGGCTTACGTTGCTGCTCAGTAGTCCTTAGCTGGGTGACTATGGCGTTAGCAATGATGTCAACTACGTCAAGCACGTTGTTAAGAGTGCTTTCCTGCGGGTTCCGGAACTTAATTATTATGTGGTTCCCTCTCAAAATTATGTTGAGCTTTTCACTCATTTCCTTAGGTATTGCCGATATGACCTTCACGAAGCTAACGTCCCTCCTATATAGGCAGACCCTTATCGTGTGGCCTAACTCAGTCTCCTGCACGAGTATAGCCACGCCATCTTTCTTGCAGACCTTCATTAGGATGTCGTAAGTTACGGGTTTCAGTAGTGGGTAGTTCACTTTGATCAGTTCCCTGTTGAACTTGCTTGAAATCACGATTACCTTAAGCTTATCGTACTGAATGTACTCCCTGTTCTCAAGGATTTTCTCCGCTAGCTCCATAGCCTTGTCGTATTTCTCATTCTCCTTCAGCAGTTCCTCCGAGGGCCTCAGGGTCTTCGTCCTCAATACTTCCATCATGAACGTATACATTAGTTGCCGGAATTCCTTGGAGTTATAGTTAACCTTAAGGGCTCTAAGCATTACTCTGCCGAGCTTTGATACCTTATCGTACTCACCAGTATTGATCGCCTCGATGTCACAGAGAACTTGCTCAGGTATATTTACGCGCTCGTTTAGAGTTTCCACATACTCCAACATTGTGGCTGATAATGACCCAACATTAGAGAACCTCATTATTAGGTCGCTCTTCCCTGTAGAATCATATTTCAGTACTACTCCTAGTCTCTTCTCCGGGATGTACTGTATTGATATGGAGTCCCGCAGTATGACGCCGTCCTTTTGGCTAATGCCCACGGCGTACGACTTAGTTATTGCCAAGCCCTTACGTTCGCTTGGAGATGGGAACTCCACGTAGATTCTGTATCCCTTACGTAGGAGCGCTGTTGCAAGTATTGCGGAGGCCGTAACCTCGTCCCAACCCCATCCCGAGTATATCGTAGTGCTCCTAGGCATTACTACTCACCTTTAGATAAGGAATTCAAGTTCATACCCCAGTACTATAGGACCTTCCACACGCATCACGCGATCCTCACACTCGATTACGTAGTAGTTACTCTGCCTCTAACACCTTAAAACTAAAATAAAATCTTTTGTTCTTATGGTGGTTGGCCGACGTAGAAGGTTACCAGCGGGCGTTAGAGGTAGGCACGTGTAAACAAAGTTTTTCTCAGAAAGTGCTTTTAGGAAAGCATTAAAAATTAAGCGGGTGCCTAAAGTGATCCCGATAACAGTACTGGCGGTAATAGCTGGCGTTACCGCAATACTGTACGCCCTCATCCTTGCATTCCTTATTCTTAAGAAACCAGCTGGCTCAGGAAGAATGGTTGAGATCCACAATTTCATTAAGGAAGGTGCGAAAGCCTACTTGAAAAAGCAATACACTGTCATCCTAACGATTGCATTTATAATCACTGCCATACTGGCGTTCATCAACCCACTAATGTCCCTAAGCTACATCCTAGGTGCCTTCTCATCAGTTATAGCAGGGTACGTAGGGATGTGGGTCGCAGTAAACTCCAACGTTAGAACAACGTATGCCGCAAAAGAGCATGGCTTAAGCAAAGCGCTTAGAGTGGCATTCAGTGGAGGCATGGTGCTGGGCTTGATGGATGTTGGCGTAGGTATCCTCCTAGTCGCTCTCCAGTACATATTCTACGGCGGGACACCTGCAGCAGTAAAAGCCATGATAGGTTATAGCTTCGGAGCCTCCACAGTAGCCTTATTCGCCAGGGTAGGAGGCGGAATCTACACTAAGGCAGCGGACATAGGTGCTGACTTAGTAGGTAAAGTAGAGGAGGGAATACCTGAGGACGACCCAAGAAATCCCGGAGTAATCGCTGACAACGTCGGCGACAACGTAGGCGACGTTGCTGGTATGGGTGCTGACCTATTCGAGTCGTACGTCGAGTCCATAATC
>JAMOOZ010000053.1 GCA_027064885.1 Desulfurococcales archaeon | reverse complement strand
GCCGTCATCCAGGGCACAGCGCCGACATTCTGGTCAATACCATCAACAGCTTACCCGAAGGATGAGGTAACTAGGGCAGGTTATGCTCTAGGATTAATATCAAACTCGGCAGCAATGATAGGTCCTATAGCGTCAATATTGGTAGCATCATTATCCGCGAGTATGTGGCTACTGACATCTTTCCTGTCACTAATGGGGCTTGTGTTTACTCTTATAGCGCTAAAACTAAAGCTGCCTGTGGAGGAGGCAAGGAAAATTACATAATAGTTTTTCTTACTTCATAGTATTTTCCTCAATCCACATAACGTATTCTGGGTTACCTAGTGAGATGTTTAGCGCGATGATCTCAGGCGCCTCATAGGGATGTATCTCCTTCACATACCCTATTAGATTCCGGAGCAAATCAAGCCTTGTTTTTACATATGAGTAGTGCTTCATTATCTTAACGACCCTACCTTCCCACCGGTATAGCGATTTTACTTCTCTAACTATGTTAACACACGCAACCAACCTGTGCTCAATTAGCTTCTTAGCGATGCTAACGGCGTCGCTAGGCGGTGCCGTAATGAATACCATGGCATAATCGCCTTTCTTTTGAAGTTTGCATTACTTACCTCTCTCCTTGAAACCTAGCTCAAGGAGACTCTTTAACTTTGGTTAGTATATTCTTCTTGAGTAGTGATGAGCCCAGGCGGTACTGACTAGCGCGGATGAGGAGATCAGCCTTGGCTGAATTGTTTTTGTGAATGAAGAACGTAATGATAGTCGTGTTTTAAGGGTATTACCCCGAATATAGATGTTAGGGGGAAGAGGTATAGGGCAGAGCATAGGGTTGCTGAGGCAGAAGGACAGAGCAAAAAGAGGTCGGAAGCATAGGACCCTCTTTGATTACGTAAGGAAAGTTAACACTTTTCAGACGGAGGTCAGCGGGGTAAGATTCCGCTTAGTAAAGAGAACTAACGCCGTTCGCGAATACCTACTCGTTTCTAAGAAATGGAGGGTTGTGAATAGACTTAGTTCAGCATACTTGCTGGGATCTTACTATGACGGGAAAGCTGCCAAGGTGTACCTGAAGTTCTATAGTGAAGCCGATGAAATGGTCTACGTATGGTATGACAGGACAGGCCACTTACCTTATTTCATAACAGACCTCGCTATCGATGAAGTCAGTTCAAATAGACGTGTTGTTGAGGACGGTTCATTTGTAAGGGTTGAGACGATAAAGAGATATGATCTTCTCCGTGGTAAGGAAGTCACTATGACTAAAATCGTTGTTAAGGATCCCCAAGCAGTACCTAGGTTACGGAAGGTTGTGGGGAAGGCATGGGAAGCTAAGATAAAGTACCATGATAACTACCTCTTCGATAATGGCTTAATACCAGGTATGGAGTACAATGTCGAGAATGGTCGTCCCACACAGGTAACCCAGGAAGTACCGGAGAAGGTGTTGAAGCTATACAAAGCAGCGATAAGCGATAATCCGGCATCCATGGATTTCGCCATGAGATTAGCCCCATTATTTGAATCTAAACCTCCTAAGATAAGGCGCTTAGCAATAGATATTGAGGTTTACACCCCATTCCGAGGAAGGATTCCAGATCCTGAGAAGACACCCTACCCAATAATAAGTATTGCATTAGCGGGTAGTGACGGGTTACGTAAAGTACTGGTTCTCGTACGTGATGGGATCCGGTGGGGTAGATATGAGGACATACCGCAGGGCTTCGAAGTCGAGATCTTCGACAGTGAGCGTGCCTTACTAATTGAGGCTTTCAGAATCATTAACGACTATCCACTGCTCATATCCTTCAACGGTGACGGGTTCGACCTCCCTTACCTCTTTAATCGTGCCGTGATGCTTGGAATAGACCCGGACACGATACCCATAGTTAGCGTTAGGGACTTCATCTCAATACGCCATGGATTCCACATAGACCTCTACAGATTCTTTAGCATAGAGGCCATCCAGAACTACGCTTTCGGGTCTGCGTACAAGGACAAGACTCTCGACGCGATAGCTAGTGCCCTCCTAGGAGAGGCTAAGGTAACAATAGAAGAAAGCATAAGCGACCTCATGCTCTCAAAGCTGGTAGAGTATAACGCCAAGGACGCGGAGTTAACGTTGAGACTCACAACATTTAGCGATGAACTAGTGTGGAAGTTAATGATACTGATAATGCGTTTAGCGAAGATGGGTTTAGAGGACGTAACACGACGCAAGGTTTCAGCATGGGTAAAGAACCTAATGTACTGGGAACACAGACGCAGAGGATATTTAATACCGAATGAGGATGAACTTCTCAGCCTTAAAGGAAACGTGAAGACTGCCGCTAAGATAGGTGGGAAGCGCTACGCTGGTGCAATAGTGATAGACCCTGTCCCCGGAGTTTACTTTAACGTTACGGTTCTGGACTTTGCCTCCCTGTATCCCAGCATAATTAAGGTATGGAACCTTAGCTACGAGACCATAGACCCCCCGGAGGGCTGGTGCCCGGAAGGAGGCTTAGAGAAAATACGGGACGAGAAAGGTAATGTGTTACACACTGTGTGTATTAGCAGGCGTGGCATAACATCCGAGATAGTTGGTTTACTTCGAGACTTCAGGGTCGGCGTCTACAAGAAATTAGCTAAGAGCGAGGAGGTACCGGAAGAACTTAGGGGATGGTACAACGTTGTTCAAGCAGCTATGAAGGTGTACATCAACGCCAGTTATGGTGTCTTTGGTCACGAGAAATTTCCGTTCTACACACCCTCCTTAGCGGAGTCAGTAACGGCGCTGGGCAGGTACGTCATAACCTCAACACTACGTAAGGCTAGGGAACTTGGCTTAAAGGTACTCTATGGCGACACAGACTCACTCTTTCTCTGGAGTCCGAGTCAAGACAAGCTACAGGAACTCATAGAATGGGTTGACAAGCAATTCCGGCTTGACCTAGAAGTGGATAAGGAATATAAGTACGTGGCATTCGCGCTGAAGAAGAACTACATTGGCGTGCGAACCAATGGTAAAGTCGATGTTAAGGGAATGGTCGGGAAGAAAAAGAACGTCCCTAGACTGCTTCAAGAAACATTCGTGAAAGTAGTTCAACTAATAAGCAACATAGAACCTGACCCAGTAGCGCTGGATAGAGTCAAGCGAGAGCTTAAGAACACTGTCCAAGAACTCTACAACAGGCTGAAAAGCAGGGATTTCACCCTCGATGAGGTAGCGTTCAAGACAACCCTTAATAAGCCTATAGAGGCGTACACAAAAACAACACCGATTCATGTTAAGGCAGCTATG
>JAMOOZ010000052.1 GCA_027064885.1 Desulfurococcales archaeon | reverse complement strand
CCTTAGTTCCTGCTTCGCCGGGCTGCCATACGTAGGGAGATACTATGGATGAGGTGCTTGATAATATTAAGGAGGCCATAGAGCTGTACTTGGAGACCATCGAGCTTACTTAGGCTTGCCCTCCTGTTTTAGTGTGCCAGCGTGATTGATCAGCTTGTTCCTACCGTATCTTAGCAGTGAGGTCTTAGCATCAGTGAAACACTAACTATGGGTTCTGTGAGGGGTTAGGGTACTTAACTTCATGGATTAGTTCATCATTAAGCTGGTGCACGACGCCATCAATGCTGAGTTCACGTGGTGCTGCGTGAGGGCATGTTTCGTGTTGCGTGAAAAATTGGGCGGGGTTCCTTACCTGTATGCGTTTTCGCCGAGTTCTACTTAGTCTAAACCATTGACTTGCTCTGCCTCAGCGATTCTTAGTTGTGTGAACCTCTCTGTTATCCACAGTATGGCGTACATCATCGCGAAGGAGTAGATCGCTGCGAAGCTCTCTGCCACGAACCGCTTCCCAAAGAAGGCGGGTCCGCCGTAGAGGAGAGCATGCTATCGGGCACGGCTAAGGTACCGAGAGCGCCTGCATACCCTTAATGCCGTACCATCCCACGTGTTGAGGGTGTTGACCCATCCTTTCCCGGCTCTGTACTGTGTTGTGGTGTGGTACGCTAAGGTCAGCACCTGATGATCGTCTGATGATTCATTCACTAGTGCTTGGGAGCACCGTTATTGAAGCGTCACCGCCCACTACCTTAGCGTTAATTACTAGTGTCTTCACGTCCTCGCCAGCACCGCCAAGCGATTTATCCACCTCCATGCCTATGTCACCGCCAGCTACTCGAATGTCACCCCTCACTACCCTAGTGTTCTTGGGGACGCGCAGGGTGAGGTGCGCATCACCACCAAGGACTGAGATAGTTACTGAGGCGTTCGGGCTCACCTCTTTAACCATGACGTCGGTTAGGGCGTCACCTCCCTTGACCGAGACGCTTAGGCTGCTTAGCTTCTCCATTACCGTGTCTAGGTTGACGTCGCCTCCCAGCACCAAAATGCTTACGTTCGGCGGTAGTTTGAAGTCTTGCGTGGTGAGGTCACCGCCCTTCACGATTATCTCGAGGGACTTCACTTCAGGTACGCTTACTTCACCGTCCAACCCCTTGACCTTGATCCTCGCTTCATTCCCTGAGGTCTTTATGGTTGCGTCGTTTTCGTGGCGTGCTGTGCCCCGAATCTTTATGCTGCTGTTGGTCGCCCTCGTTAGCGTGATGTCTGAGCCTATGACGTCTATTCTGATGTTGGGGGCTGGAGGGGCGCTCTTGTCTATCCATACTCTGTCCTTGCTCATCACTTCTCTGAAGATGTCGGTGGGTGTTACGCCCTTGATCGCCTCCGAAATCGTCTTAACCACCTCACTAATGACTGAACCGATCACTGATAGAGCGTCCTCCTCACCCACTCCCCCGCCAGTGATCACTGCTCGTGGCTTGGACTTACTGACTTCCTTGGTTACTGATTTCCTACTCCTGATTTCCTCAAGAACCTCCTCGGCCCTGTCCCTCAGTGATTCTAGCTCAAGTTCCCTTAGAACCTTGTACGCCTTCCAGCCTAGGTCGGTTAGTTCGTAGTAGCCTCTCTCGTTCCTCCTTACTAGGGAGCCTAGCTTCTTCATGTGGAAGGCCATCACGCTTGAGTCTTCGAGCCCGGCATCCTTCATTAGTTCGGTGAAGCTTCTCTCGCCTTTCTCCGCTAGTGACCTTATGATCGCTCTCCTGACCTTGTGCGCTAGTGCTTGGAAGATTTCGCCGTTTCTGGGTGCTTCGGTTTCCTTGTTTCTTTCATTCCCTTCATTGCTCATTGAATGCCACCGTCATTATTCCTGCCTTCGTTATTGATAAGCGGTTGAGTTGATTATCGTTAACTAATGGTTGTTCCCATGGGTTGAGAGGAGTTAACTGGGGATTGTTGAATATTCTCAACTAATAGACTAAAAAGGAACTTGAGAGCCACTATCCTTGAGGGGGCCGCAATGCGTGGGAACGCAATCGAGGCTGAAGGGCTTGGAAAGCGCTACCCTAACGGGGTGTGGGGTGCCCGAGACGTGAGCCTAGGGGCCAGGTACGGGGAGGTGACCGTGCTCCTAGGACCTAACGGGGCAGGGAAAACCACGACGGTCGGGATGCTCACCACCCTACTTAAACCAACTAAAGGTAAAGCGCGGGTAGCGGGATACGACGTTGTGAGGGACTACGTTGAGGTTAGGAAACGCATCGCTCTCTGTCCTCAAGACATTAGCATAGACGCTAACTGGACGCCTTTGGAAGCTGTCGTCGGTTACCTCATGCTGAGGGGCTTCAGTAAGAGAGACGCTGTTGAGGAGGCTAAGTACTGGTTGGAAGTGCTTGACTTATGGAGCGTTAGGAACCGTGTGGCTAGGGCACTTAGTGGCGGTCAGAGGAAGCGTGTAGCTGTAGCGATGATCCTAGCGAGTAACGCGTCAGTACTGTTCCTTGATGAGCCTACGGCGGGCTTGGATGTTGAGGGGAAGTATAAGGTGTGGCGGGCCCTAAGGGATTTCGTTAGGGAAGGTAGGTGTGTTGTCATGACAACTCACGATATGCGTGAAGCTCAACTCATCGCGGATCAGGTAGTCATGATCCATAAGGGCGTTACCGTGGCGGCAGGTACTCCGGAGAGGTTAATGCGTGTTATTCCGTTCAGGTTTAAGGTCATTGTTAAGGGGTCTGTGGACGGGCTGAGTGCTGGTAGGGTCGTGAGGCTCGGGGATAGGATCGTGGCGTACGCTAGGAGCCGCGAGGAAGCACTCAGCATCGCTGGTTCCGTGACCGCCAGTAGCGTGACGATAGATGAGGTTGACTTGGAAGACGTTTACCTCGAGGTAGTTGGTAGTAAGAAGGTGGGCGAGCATGGTGGGTGAAGGGCTTCGAAGGATTTGGGGGATGACTTACTTAGCGAGTAGGTGGATCATTAGGCAGCCCTTATGGTTAATTCAGGGCTTCGCCTTAACGATAGGGTTCTTTGCCCTGCTCTACGCGTGGGGCGGTAGGGCGGGCGTGAGTAACTGCGTGGTTGGCGCCGTGATCGCGGGGATGTGGGGTGTGGGCATTAACTTGGTCGGGCAGGACATTGGGTGGTATAGGTTAATGAAGCTCTACGACATGTTCGTAGCGACCGAGTTAACGCCCATGCACTTTATCTTAGGGTTTCTTCTCTCATCCATGATCTTTGAGGTCACAGCCCTAACTACGTACCTACCGATTGCCCTAGCCTTCGGTGCGGTAAGGCAGTTAATTACTGCGTTAGCTGTGGGGGTCGTTGAGCTAATG
>JAMOOZ010000051.1 GCA_027064885.1 Desulfurococcales archaeon | reverse complement strand
GTAGGGGGTGGGAGCGTGAGGGACTTCGACGTCGCGATAGTCGGTGCGGGGCCTGCAGGGCTCTTCGCTGCCTACGAACTCGCGGGTAAGGCGAGGGTCGCGCTAATCGATAAGGGGTTGAGGGCAAGGCAACGTAGGTGCCCACTCATAGAGTCTGAACTCAAGCACAACCTAACCCCGGTTAAGTGCGTTAGGTGCTCACCATGCCACGTAATGTACGGTGTGGGCGGTGCGGGCGCGCTAAGCAGCGGAACAATAAACCTCAGGCCCGACGTGGGTGGGGACCTCCACAAGCTACTCGGCAGCTGGTCTAAGGCGGAGGAACTCATTAGGTACGTTGACTCGGTCTTCGTTAAGTTCGGCGCCCCCAAGAACAGGCTCTACGTCGGGGACCCTAAGGCTTTGGCGGAACTCGAGAGGCTAGCGGCTAGGGCAGGCGCTAAGTTCATACCCACGCCGCAGAGGCACATAGGCAGCGACAACACGGTCAAGGTGATCGAGAACATGACGAACCACCTCGAGAGCAGAGGGGTCAAGTTGATCACGGGGACGGGGGTGGCGGACGTCATTAAGTCAGGGGACGTTTTCAAGCTCAAGACAAGCGCGGGGGAGTTCACCGCCAAGTACGTCATCCTAGCTCCCGGGAGGGGCGGCGCTTCCTGGTTCGCCGACCTAGCTAGGGTGAGGGGCATTGAGGTCGAGCCCGGCCCCCTAGACATAGGTGTTAGGGTGGAGATCCCGGCCTACGTCATGGAGCCCGTCACGCGGGTCGTGAGGGACCCGAAGATAATCCTCCACACTAAAGTATACGACGATAAGGTCAGGACGTTCTGCTGTAATCCGAACGGCTTCGTCGTGCAGGAGAGGTACTGGAACGGGTTCGTCGGGGTTAACGGCGAGGCATACGCCTCAATAAGATCGAGGAACACGAACTTCGCCCTCCTAGTAACGATCAAACTAACAAACCCCCTAGAAGACACGATCGCCTACGGCAAAGGCATAGCCCTACTAACCAGCAAACTAGGGGGCGGGAAACCCCTAATCCAGAGGCTAGGCGACCTAGAAGCAGGCAGGAGAAGCACGTGGGACCGCATAGAGAGGAGCTCAATCGAACCAACACTCAGGGATGTAACACCGGGCGACATAGGGATGGCCCTACCACACAGAATCACCGCAAACATAATGGAAGCCATAGAGAAGCTAAACACGATAATACCCGGGATAGCTTCGCCACAAACACTCCTCTACGCACCCGAAATAAAATTCTACAGCGTGAAAGCCAAAGTAAGCAAGGAACTCGAAACCAACATAGAGAACCTACTCGTAGCGGGCGACGGCGCAGGACTATCAAGAGGAATAAACGTAGCCGCAGCAACAGGCATCATAGCAGCCAAAACAATACTAACTAAACTAGGCAAGGAGTGACTCCCGTCTTTAGGGAAAGCCGTGTGCTAAGGAGGTTACCTATGGTTGAGGTAGTAGAATATCTTTAGAGTTGTATAGCTAAATAGTGATATGGGGTCTTGAATGGAGCATTTTACTGAAGAGGATAACCGTCGACCCTAGGGTCTTACGGGTTCCTGCTAAGCTTATTTAAATCTCTGTTAATATAATAATTGAGGGATCGAATTGAGTGTGTCATCTACTGTTCCCGAAGTTCGTAGGCTTAAGCTTAGTAGCGGGCTTGAGCTTAGCTTCAGGTTCCTTAGTAGGGGTAGTAGGAGGGCTGTAGTCCTGGTTCACGGGAACCTCTCATCCTCCCTAATTTGGGAGGATTTAATGCCTGGGGTACCCGAGGTCTTCGACGTAGTAGCCCCGGATCTCAGAGGTTTTGGTGATAGTGGGAGGATGCCTGTAGACGCTACTAGAGGGCTTGGGGACTTCGCGACTGATGTACTGGAGCTACTAGCGAGTCTTAGGTACGATTCCTACGTTTTGGTAGGCCACAGCATGGGAGGTGGTGTAGTACTTCAGGCTCTATTGGAAGCTCCTCGCAGTGTTAAAGTGGAGAAGGTGGTGTTAGTGGATCCGGTATCTCCCTATGGCTTCGGCGGTACTAAGGACGAGTTCGGAACTCCCTGCTACGACGACTATGCAGGCTCTGGTGCTGGTTTAGTAGTTAAGTACAACCCCGACTTCATCAAGTTCCTTAAGGCTAGGTACACGGGGACCGACCACCCATCAGCGCCCGCTAACGTGGCTAGGACTTTCTTTGCTGACGACTACGTAGTTAGCGAGAACCTAATGGATAAGCTCCTAGAGATGCTCTTTAGTGCTGAGGTGGGTGAAGGTAACTACCCTGGAGACTACGTGGAGAGCCCTAACTGGCCCTACGTAGCGCCGGGAAGTAGAGGAGTGCTTAACGCGATGAGCCCTAAGTATCTTAGGCTAAGAGGAATTCTGAACCTAGCTAGTAAGCCCCCAATACTGTGGATCCACGGCACTAAGGACATGATAGTATCCGATAACTCACCACTTGACATAGCTGTACTGGGTCTTGCGGGCTACATACCCGGGTACCCAGGACCAGATAAATTCCCGCCACAACCCATGATAAGGCAGATAAGGAGCTTTCTAGACGAGTACGCTTCCAGGAGCGGTACCTACGAGAGGGTATTCATCGAGGGAGCCGGACACACGCCGTTCATAGAGAAGCCTAAGGAGTTCATGAGGAAGTTCACGGACTTCATAGGCTAAAAAACTTAAGCCACGGTTAACCTAAATATTTCTCCTAACATCTAACCTAGTAAAGTTCGACTTCATCGGTACTTCTAATTATTTTTGTGACTCACCTTCATCACCTTTCTCATCCGCCCTCGTACCCCCAATACTAAGCAATTAGTATTCCCGTCTTAGATAATGGTTTAATTATTCCTAAATTTGGTTTAAAACGCTTACTATTTGCTCTTAAGGATAATGGTCGCCGCCCTAACAGATGTTCAGGTATTACTGTAGCACACACCAGCTCAAGCAACGTCAACGTCATGGATGCACTAAAGCTCTCCTACTTAGCTCCTTAATTACTTCCTTACGCCTCCGTCTAGGTTTATTTAGGAATGTATGTAATCAATAATATAATGTGATTAGGTACTTGACCACAGTCAGTAGCTAAACCCGAAACGTGGGGCAGAAACCTATATTAGATTGATCAGGCTGGTGCATGGACTAGCTCTGCGGGATGATGGGGCCTTGCGCGTTGACCTCGACCATCACTCATGATCTTTTAAGGATGCCTAAATCCCTTTGGATGGGCAGAAGTCCTTAGAGGGTAGCCTAACCCACTATAAACCACCACAAACGCCTCCAAAAATAAAACGGAGCAACACATAATCTGCATAATGCTTAGGA
>JAMOOZ010000050.1 GCA_027064885.1 Desulfurococcales archaeon | reverse complement strand
CTTCTAGGCTCATTCCCGAGGCTAGGGCTACTGCTGCCTTGCTTATGATTGGTGTGAGGTTTCCGTAGTCCCTACTTGCTAGTGATATGATGCATTTCTCTGGGCTTAACCCTGTTTTCCTTGCTTCGCTTAGGTCTCTTAGGAAGTCTGCTGTTGCGTTTACTAGTCCTTTGCTTCCCTTCATTTCGCGTGCGTGGCTTATCCATGCAGGGACGAAAACCACTAGCAACGCCATTGTTAGGGAAACCGTTACTGATTTTGCTTCTAACATGCCTATATGACCTGAGAGGATTCTGTAACCCCCTGTTACGACTAGCGTGGTGGCGAATGCTACGAGGGCGAAGGGTAGTGCCGTTAGCGCCACTAGGTAGGGTCCATACTTCTTTACGGGTGTTTTTGGTTGCGATGCGTGGGCCATGAATAGCGTCATGGAGCCTAGTGCGGGTAGGCCTATGAAGTTGTAGAGCGCCGGCACCAGCAGGTCTACCTTCACAGCACCGGAGACTCTGCTGGCTTGTATTGCCGATATCGTGCCTGATACTGAGAAGAACACGAATATCGTTATTGACATTATTACTCCTAGGATTATGTAGACCTCTAGGAAGGACCCCAGCCTCTCTATTATTGCTTTAAGCTCCGCTGTCCTGGCAGCGAAAAGCTCCCTTGTCCTTATTTCTAGGTAGTGGGCTACGTCACCACCGCTTCTTAGGGTGGTTACGTAGCCGAGCATCGTGTCCCTGAACTTAGTGCTTGGGTGGTACTTGGTAACAGCCTCTATCGCTGATAGGGGATCCTTGCCGAAGAACTTCATCTCCATGACTATTCTTTTAGCTTCTTTCCTGATAGCTTTAAACACTTTTAGTTCAGAGACACGTTCAAGGATCTTATCAACGCTCACGCCTCCCTTAACCATTGTTGAGACGTACGCCATAAAGAATGGGAGTTCGTTATCCACCTCCGCTTTCCTGGATGACGCTAGGCTTGCAGGGTAACCTATGCCTATAGCGAAAACCATTGCAGGGACGACAGCTTCAATCACTAGCATTACCACTAGCGTGACCGTAGTTACGGGAATCACTGAGGCAAGCGCTACTAGTACAATACCTAATATGATCGCTGACAACACCGTGTACAAGATGATCCTCGAAGCGAATATCACCGGATGCTCGCTAATTCCGGCCCTAAGAATTGCTTTGTCGAGTTCAAACCTCCTTGCTAAGCTTTTCCCCCATCTCTCAAAAAGTGCTAGAGCTACAGCATCCAGAACCTCCCTAGTTGTTGGCTTCCTAACCCTTAAGCGCCTCTCCGGGATCTCCGCGGCACGTGACCCCATCCCGATGAGCACCTCAAACTACTAACCTCTTAGTAGGGAACCTCTAAAAACCTACCCATTCTTTACATGACTTCCTTCATTCTTAAACCTTGATATCATTGCAAAATAATTTTAGAATAATCCTAGAACCTTAATAACTTATGATGAAATGGTAAACTTAAAAGTAGGTATTTTCTATTTTTCTTGACGTAGGATACTTGGCAAGATTGGGGGTAATGACCTTGAGGAAGAGCATGGAATTCTACTTACCCGTGGTAGTTCTCCTCATACTTATTTCTGTGACTTCCTGCTCACTGTTTGTTCTCAGTAATGTAACTTTTGCGGAGGCAGTAACTACTAATCCCTACGCATATAGTGTGAACATCTCCATAAAGCCTGTTGCCGTGTACGCATTATCGCCACAGAAGGTGTTCTTGGTAGGTATGACCAAAGGCTCCACGATCGTGGAGATCCTGGATGTAAGTAACCCTCTTGCACAACCTACGGTGTTACAGTCTTACCCGCTCGTAGGTAACCCAACAGTGGTTGCGACTAACGGGTACCCAGTATCGCGAATAGCTGTTGGAACAGATGCGGGCGATTTAGTCCTCTTTAAAGTGGACGGCGGGAAGGTATATTTACTTCTTCACGCCGTACTTGGAACTGATTTCTCGATAAATAAGTTATTAATCCTTAAAGGTTCAAAAGACTACAAGCTCGCCGTAATGGCGGTTGAAGGTAAAGCACCTACAGGAGGCGTATGCACGAAATGCCATGTCTATGTATTTGACGAACTATCAGGGGGTGCTATGAGGGTGGGGCTTAACGAAGGGAACGCGTCCCTCACGATAAATAATGTGCTGCCGCAGGACATCTCGGCAGCCCTTGTTGTGAGCAACGGCAACTACTACTACGATGCGGGAAAGTTCGTTGTTACATGGTTACCGGCTAAATTCTACATAATCCTAGTGAATGCTACGTACGTGACTAAAGACGGCACTATAGAGAAAGCAAGGCACGCCTTAGTAGACATCATTACCTACAGTAAGGAGTTACGTGAGATGTACCATTATGGAATTAATCTCGGGAGAGACGGTACGGCAGAAATACCTGTCCCCTGGGGATTCGACGCCAACCTAACACTTACGGACGTGAATGGCGAGAAATACACTAAACACGTTGAGGCACCGAATGCTAGTGAGGTAACTAAGGTTTACGTTTCCTTCAAACTTAACGCCCCACCCGTAACCGCTGAGGCAACAACGCTGTATAAGGTCCCACCATACGAGATGGCGACCCCCCACATAATCGACGTCGACAATGTGCCGAATTCGTTTAGCGCGGTGACGTCACTTAATGACACTCGAATAAACCCGGCATCGACAGGGCTTTCCTTACTTAAGGGTGTCGGCTCACCTAACTTTGCGCTCTACTACTACGACCCATCCACAGGTGAGGCCCATGTCAAGGTTTACACGGCATCATTTGAAGCGTTAAGCGAAGTCACTGACTACGTGGGTGTTAAGTTAAACTCTCTAGGTGCTTTCACGTATCCTGATGAGAGGATCATCATAACAGCGTATGAGGAAGGCAAGATAAAGTACTACATAGCGTCCAGCAATTCATACAAGTTCTTCTACGAGCTAACACTTGGGGGCACGCTGAATAAAGTGGAAATAGTTCCCTCCACTGAAGGCTACTACTACATAGCCCACACAACTGCTGGGCTTCAAGTAGTCCGCACATACCCTTACCAAGTGCCTATCCTCAGGTACGGGACATGGGTAAATTACGCAGAGGGGTCTGTAGACGGCGATATTGGCGGGAACTTAAATTACGGGGTCGTAGCGTATAGCGACCATCTAATCATTTTGCGAAATATTGAATCATTAATTAAGGAAGGGAAGCCAACCGACCTGGAGTCAATAAGGGTGCCGAAGCTCTACGTAAAGGTGAACCCGCCTGAAGGTTTACCCCTGAACGGAACCAGGGTTTCCTTAATATATCCTGGAGGGACCCTGGAGAAGATCCTGGAGAAAAGCAATAC
>JAMOOZ010000049.1 GCA_027064885.1 Desulfurococcales archaeon | reverse complement strand
TAGAACCTGCCGGTAGCCATGGCATAGATAGTCTTATGAACCATCACGCCGACCTTACCTGACGGGCTGCAGTTGGAGGGCACCTCCACCTCAACCGGCCTGAGCACGTACTTGTACGTCACGTTAACTGTGAAGCCCTTGGGACTCCCGTTGAACCTAATGTGCCACTTAAGCATCGGCAACACGCCGAGAACTGAGTCATACTTGAAGGTCTTAGCCCCAGCGCCAGGGACGTAAACCTCACCCTCCTTAACCACCTCATACTTCACTGGGTGCCCATCAACACTCACCCACGCCTCACCGTTACTGATCACCTCCGGAGGCACAGGGAAGTACATGTCAAGCTCCTTAAACCCCATGTTCTCGAAAGGATAGATCCCCGTAACAGTCACGGTAACGCCGTCCGCGCCAGGACCCTGCCTAAACGTCATGCATATGTACTCATGCTTGAGAACCACGGTAGGCGCCGGTATTGGGTTAGAATTAACAACTAGCGACGCTCCTATCAGGGCGAGAGCGAATGAAGCCACGGCTAGTAACGCGATAGGTGATCGCTTCACAGTAAACCACCATTACTCATTCACCTACATGCTAGTTTAACCTAATCGATCGAAACACCAGTTTCAGCTAATCGAACATCACTAGAACACAAAAACTCGCTAAGCAGGTTACTCCTGATGTATTGCACCTTTAGTAGCGAAGCCCCCTAAGTAAGTGCACGCGTAAGCACCAGCTTTATTTCCTTCCTTGGCTGCCTCCGTTAGCGAGGCTCCTTTAATTAGCGACGCTATTACCGCCGCGTTGAAGGCGTCGCCAGCGCCAGTC
Organism: Desulfurococcales archaeon; assembly: GCA_027064885.1. Lineage (GTDB taxonomy): Archaea > Thermoproteota > Thermoprotei_A > Sulfolobales > NBVN01 > WAOL01. The sequence continues at coordinate 2,608 of JAMOOZ010000049.1, read as the reverse complement.
GTGTCGACGGGTCTGTGAATTACTTCCTCCTGCTCGATCGGTTCCGTGCGGTAGGGCGTAACTACTGCGGAGCCTTCCTTCCCGAGCTTCATGAATGTTGCTGAGGCGCCAAGTAACTTGGTTAAGTTCCGGACGCAGGAGATTAAGGGTTCCGTGCCGCAGAGCTCCTTAGCCTCCCCCCTATTTAAGAAGACGTAGGTCACGAGGCCCTTGAGCTTCGGCAGGAAGTGCTTTGCCTGCATAGCTATGCCCTCCAAATCAACGCTTGTTGTTAAGCCCGCCTTAATCCCCTCGCTGAGAAGGTTCAGTAAGGACTCACCGCCATCGCGGTTGAGGGCCATGTACCCTGACGCGTGTACGTGATTAACCCGCGATACTATCTCCCTACTATCCTCTCGTGTCATCGCTAAGCGCTCGTTAGCCCCCCTGTAACCTACGATAGCTTTTTCACCATTCGGGAGGAGCATTATCACCATAACACCGGTCGACTCAACCTTAACAACGTGCACATATCCAAGGTTTATTCCCGTATCCCTTAACCTAGCGCTCAAGTACTCCCCAAGAACATCATTCCCTATTGCAGCAACTAATAATGCATCAACACCAAGCTTAACTAGGTGTGAGGCCGTGTTACCCGCAACCCCTCCCGGACCCACCCTGGCTGAGTGCGCGGCTACTGAAACATCAAGCCTCGGTAAGGCTTGCACCTTAAGGAATACGTCAACGTTCAAGTCACCAGCTACAGCAACCTTCAGCGAAGCCATTTAAAAACACCCACCAATAACTGCCGCCCTAACTTAAAATTAAGTAATCGTATTTAATGGGGGATTGCGCCTTCTAAACCTTCACTTACACTTATTGACTTTCTTGAACGCTTCCTTACGCTCCTCCCTCATGAGGGATCCTAACCCTTTCCTGAAGGGAGGGTTTGGGGTTCCTCAGTAACGTTAGTGTTGAGCGTCTTGAAGGACCTTCGGTGCCAGGTCTTATGCCGCCCTATCGCAGACGGGTAGTAAATGGCTACTGGCGCTTCACAGAGCATTACCTGAACCATTAACCATTCTCTCAGTCCTTTCACTTCCTTAGCTTCTTCTCCAGCATCAGTGATCGTTGGGTTGCCCTTTAAGGGTATGCTGAGTGAGCTTCTTAAACGATGTGTTCGAGTGCTTGTTCACGTGTGGTCACTCACTGTTCTATTGTTTAGATTTATTCAAAATGCGTGCGTAGGCTACGTGGTGAGTTGAATGGTGCTTAACCCGGTGATTAAGTATGTGTTTTTAAGTGTTCTAGTTGCGGTTGCGGCGGCCGCACTACTCGTGGGTTCCTCACTACTGAGGGTAGGTGTGGAGGTTAACGTGTCCGTCCCCCCACCCACGGCAGTGAGGGTTAACCTTAACGTGACGTCGCAGCGTGGTGAGGAGACATTACCTAACGTGACGCGCTTGAAGCTGGAGGAGGAAACACCCATAGTGTTTAGGGTCACGGACGTTATCTTCGAGGGAAACGTTAGCTTAGCCCTCAGCGGTAAGGCGATCCTAAGGAGCGTCGATGGGTCGAGAACCTACAGCATAACGATGCCCTGCATGGTGGTTAGGGGGACTAACTGCTTCAGGACTATGAACATCATACTGGGCTGGGACGCCCCAATAACCATCGAGCCCGGCGAGTACGTACTCACCCTCAAGCTCTCATGGTTCGACGCAAGCGGGGATGGGAAAGTGAGCTTCACCCTCGAGGCTGAGGAGGTAGGGGAAGCGGGCAGCATCCACAACACGACCTCATGCGCCCCATCCATAGAGATTGTGGGCACTAAGCCAGAGAGCGCTGAGGGATGGATAATAGCTAACGGCTCGACCAGGAGTTACGCGACCCTACTATCACCGCCGGAGAGGCTAAGTAACGGGTGCTACGTCACCTACGTGTGGGTATGGTTCTTCAACGGGAGGCCGGGTAGCGTGGACGTTAAGGTAGTGGGTCCCTCAAGCGGTGAGACCCTAGTCTCTAGGAACGTTGCCTTAGTTGATGTGGGGACTTACGAGGAGGTTCTACTGCGTATAACCCTACCGCCCGGCACATACCTACTCAAGGTCAGTGCGGGGGGCAAGGTATTTGAGGCAGGACTAAAGTGCGGTACCTAACTCTACCTCTCTACTAATAGTGTTGATGCATGCTGCAGGAACGCCTTCATGTATTGGGACGAATTCGTTAGAGCGTGCGCAGCTGGCATGAATACGTTCTTAAATATTACTGGTGCTAGAAGACCCAAAACTACACACGCTACCGCCAGTAAAGCTAAGGTACTGTACGTTGCTCCACGACCCTTAATGACGCTTAAGGGTTTCTTAGGGGGCTTCACGCATATTACGTAGAACAGTCTAAGGTACGCCACCGCCCCAGCAACGTAGGCTGTAAGAAACGCCATTAAGGCGGGATAGTTCTTAGCCCCTACCATGGCTGTGATCAAGGCATACTCACTCATGAATACGCTGAATGGAGGTATTCCAGCTAAGGTGATTACGGATACCCCCACCATGAACCCTATGAAGGGGACGGCACGTCCCACGCCCTCTAAATCGCTGAGATTACGTGACCCGGCACAGGTTATCGC
>JAMOOZ010000048.1 GCA_027064885.1 Desulfurococcales archaeon | reverse complement strand
CTATTGCAACATTCTTCAGTGTAGCGACGGTATCCCCATGAGAGACTGCCACGTCTCCCTCATCATGGGGGGGCTGAAGCTCTAGATCCACACCGCATCTGAAGGAGTAGGTTTCTAGGCTTTGTGACACAAGCCTAATCCTGCTGGGCGCAAACCGAGACCCGCTCCTGAAGCTATTCGTGGAGTCGAAGGGCACACCAACGATACTCACGGAGCTTTGACTTGAGTCGCCGTTGATCCCTAGGAACGCGTAAGGCCTCCTAACCAGGTACAGTTCACTCAACATCCTTACCGCCGAACTCTAAAGAATTAAAACCCTTAATTAAGGTATGGAGGGGTTAAGGACATTGAGTAAAGAGGTAATGAAAGACAAGTATGAGGAACTCATGGAACTAGCAAAGAGACGAGGCTTCTTCTGGCAGTCCTTCGAAATATATGGGGGTGTTTCAGGATTCTATGACCTAGGCCCCCTAGGCACTTTAATGAAGAGGAACATCACTGACTTATGGCTCAAGTACTTCGTCCTGCGCCACATGGATATCGCGACAATCATAGAAACACCCGTAATAAATCCTGCCAGGGTCTTCGAGGCCAGTGGTCATCTAGAGAGCTTCACGGATCCTATAGTCAAGTGTGAGAGATGCGGGAGCATATTCCGTGCGGACAAGCTTGTTGAGGAGAAATTAAAGATTAGAGCAGAGGGTAAGAAGCCCGAGGAACTAACCAAAATAATAAGGGAGAATGGCCTGCGATGCCCGTCCTGCGGCGGCCCGCTAGGGGATGTACGTACCTTTAACCTACTATTTAAAACAACGATAGGGCCCTACGAGGGCAACACCGGTTACTTAAGACCGGAAACAGCTCAGGGGATGTTTATCTCGTTTAAGAGGGTACACACCGTAATGAGGGGTAAGCTACCCTTAGGTATAGCGCAGATAGGGAGGGTCGCGAGAAATGAGATCTCACCAAGGCAGGGTATGATAAGGTTAAGGGAATTCACGATAGCTGAAATGGAATTCTTCTTTGACCCTGAGAATCCCGGGCAGCCACCCTTTGAGAGGGTCGCCGATGGTGTTAACGGCAAGTTAAATATCCTCCGAGCCGAGGATAGACTTAAGGGCGTGGAGAAACCCTCGCAGTACACAATAGATGAGGCGATCAAGGAAGGTATAGTCGTGTCGCCCTGGATGGCATATTGGATGGCTGTGTCCAGGGACTTCGTTAAGGAACTAGGGCTAAGTGAGGATGAAACATTCTTCGAAGAGAAACTACCGGAGGAACGTGCACACTATGCAACCCAAACATTCGACCAGCTAGTTAAGGTAAGCAGGTGGGGATGGGTAGAGGTATCTGGCCACGCCTACAGAGGTGATTATGACCTATCAAGACACCAGAAGTACTCCGGCCAAGACCTCACAGTATTCAAAAGGTATGAGGAACCAGTTAAAAAGAAGACCAAGAAAGTCATAATTAACAAAGCAATCATAGGAAGAACCCTAGGTTCAAGTGCGGCAAAAGTAATCAAGGCGCTAGAAACAATGAATCCTGAGGAAGTCAAAAAACTCCTTGAGACGCAAGAGAAATACGTTGTAGTTGAAGGACTTAAAATACCAAAGGAAGCGGTGAAGGTAGTGACTAGAGAAGAAGTTGTGCATGGTGATAAGATCATACCGCATGTGGTTGAGCCCTCCTTCGGTGTGGAGAGACTTGTCTTCGTATCCCTAGACCGAGCATATACTAAGGAAGAGGACAGAGTAGTGCTGAGGTTGCCACCTAAGATAGCACCAATAAAGGTGGCAGTATTCCCGCTAGTTACCAATGACGTGGAAATAGTTAGGATCGCTAGAGAAATATATGAGCGATTCTTAAATGTGGGAATAGCCGCGCTCTACGACACCAGCGGGGCTATCGGTAGAAGATATTATAGGGCAGACGAGATAGGCGTGCCCTATGCCATCACGGTCGACCATAGGACAAAGGAAGATCAAACAGTAACAGTAAGATACAGGGACACACGGGAACAGATAAGAATATCCATTAACGATGTCCTACCGTGGGTTCTCGAAAAAATACGTTAGCATTCTCCTCAATTCTGAAACGACGTGATTTTACCTAGCCTACAGTATTTTGTGCCTTGATAATGTGTTTTGAAGAAGGAAAGATAATAAGCCCTAGTAACGAATTCGATCATGCCGAGGTGTCAGCCCTGGGCGAAGGAGAAGAGAAATCACAGAAAAAGAGGGATATAAAGCAGTTAGTGGCGGTTATACCGCCTGCATCGCAACTAATGCATAAGGAAGGATCTAAGGTAAGGGAGAAACGCATACGGGTCAGGTTAAAGGATAATATCCCGCCTGAAGAACTTCATCTATCCCCAAGCCTGGCTAAATTTGTAGGTGTTAAGGAAAGGGTAGAGTTATCAGTGCCAGGCAAGAAGAGGATGTCATTTAAGCCTGTCCTAAATGAATCCATACCCCAAAATGAAGTTTGGGTTAACACAGAACTAATGCGTGAGAAGGGGGTGGCTGACAACAGTTTGGCCACCGTGAGGGGTGCATGAGTGGAGGACTCCCTATTATTTAAAAACATTGAAGATCTAACAATAAAACGTGATAGGCTTCTCAGAAAATTAAGGAAAAAAGTAGACGAGCTCAAAGGCAATACCTCGTACTATAAGAAACTAAAACCAGCACTGAAGGAAGTAAGTCGCCTACGTAAAGCATTACTTAAAACTTTGGGCAATGTGGAACGAGGTAACGTGAGTGAGGAGTATAAAGAGTTAATTAATACGCTGCTGGAGTTTTCATTATTAGTAGCTGCAGAGGAGGAGCTCGAAATCCTCCAAGAGATCAGGCAGAAACTGAATACCATGGATACGGACGAGGATGAACTTAACTTTATCGAACAGGAAATAGCGAGTGTGGAGAATCTCAAAGGAAAACTTAAGGAAATTCTCTCTTAAGAGACGAATAAAATCACATTCAAGCCCCGTGACTGTTGTAGCGGGGTTTTACAAACAAAAGTTAGTAGTCTAGCCTTTATGCAGGCTGGTAACCAAACAATTAAATAGTTTTACCTGAAAAAGCAAGTGGGCAGAAAGAGTCATGGCGGAAGAGGCAATTAGGTTCGATGAGGGAGGAATGAGGGAACGAGAAAGCATAGCCGAGTCGCAAATAATGGAACAGTTAATGGCCATGATGCGTAACGTTGCCGATGAATACAGGGAATTACTCTACATGTTTAAAGACCTAGATGAGGGGAAGAATGTTGCGGTGGAGAGACGATACAAGAAAATCAAATCAGTAAAAGACTCGGTCGAGGAGGCAGGAATAAAGCTCATGGAGTACGTTATACGTGTATCGCCGGCACTAATGTTTAAGGATGTATACGTAACCATTATCCAAGACTTAGTTAGGGCGGCCGAGCATGGGGAAGCGGCTGCGTACAGGAACTTACTGCTAAGTAGTAAGGAATTCGAGAGGTTACCAGACACTCTGTACGCAATACTTGATGCCATTCTGAGGAAGCTAATAGAGATGGTTGAGACGAACTCTGAAATGCTGATGAAGGTAAGCACTAACCACAGGCAAGTCGGGGAACTCTACTTAAAGCTAATGAAGGAGGAGAACTCTGTTGATGAACTTTACAGGGAGAGCGGCTTAAAGACCATAAAGAACTACAGCAATGACGTAGGGACACTGATATTGATAAAGGAGCTATTCGATAAGCTTGAGGATGCGGCCGACATTCTTAAGAGGGTGGGGACTTATATCAGGTACATATCCCTACACCGCTGAGAGCGTTAGGGTCTGTGCTCCTGTACGGGCCTACCTAATAGGATCGAAGTCAGTTGTATTTGACATAGATAAGGCTCGCTGTCTTTTCAGCAAAGGTTACTTCGGTAAACCTGTCGGAATTAGAAAACCTAAGACAACCGACATACGTAGACCCATAGAGTTATCATTGCTTGAAACCATGTACCTTACCGAGGCCGGAGTACTTAAGGTGCTCAGGGAAGGGACGGAGGTCGATGTCCAGGGGTTGAAGGCATTTGCAAGGAAGATGATCAAGGATTTTGATATGCTTTATAATGCATATAAGGAGTTAAGGGATGTTGGCTTCATAGTGCGTTCGGCATTAAAGTATGGCGCTGACTTCGCCGTATACAAGGCAATGCCGGGCGTTGAGCATGCTCCCTACCTAGTTAAGGTACTTGATTACGACCAGCTGATAGACCCTGGCGACTTAATAGGGTGGGGCCGACTCTCGCATAGCGTGAGGAAAGAGTTACTTCTCGCCGTGACGTACCCTTCAGGTACTAGGTCTTACATAACTTTTAAATGGTTGAAGCCGTAGTAAATCATGAGCATCTTCATCAGTTCAACTGGTGATTAGCGTTGGTTCCGCAAGGAAGACAGCCAGACCACGAACGCAGATATAAACCACGCTACCGCGATCACGAAAGGCGCTACGGGAGGCGAATATACGAGGGGCGTCCAATGCTGGATAAGCGTGAGAAACGCCGCGACCTAAGGCCAATGCCCCTCAAGGACAAGTGTAACCCGCTATGCCCCTTCTTTAAATGCTCTAAGAACGCCCTAGTCACTGTCAACAAGGTAGTTAAGGGACATGTACAGAAAGTAGCGATGTGTAGATGGATAGGTGACCAGTGCCTAGGTGCGAGTTGTCAGTTCGCTTACTGTGAGAGGAAAGCGTTACTCCCGGATGGTAGGTGTGCCTTTGCGGTGAGGTTCCGCGAGAGTGGGGACGACTTCCTTAAGGAACTTGAGAAAGACGAGGTTAACGAGAAGGTGCGGAGTCTTCTGAGCAGAAAAGTCGGGCGCAGAGAGGAGTTCCTGGAGTAGAGCCGGACCATCGTTTGTAGAGGTCATTACTTATTCCAGCAGCATCTAAAGCTTTACCGACGATGAAGTCTATTATTTCCTCAACACTGCTATGGCACGTGTAGAAAGCGGGACATGCAGGTAGTATTATGGCCCCAGCTATTGACGCCTTCAGCATATTATAAATGTCTAGAGTTGAGAGGGGTGTCTCCCTGATAAGTAGCACCAGCTTGCGCCGCAATCTCAACGCATTACACGCAACCCTAGTTGCTAGGTTATCTTGTCTTGAATTAGCTATGTCTGACAGGGTCCGTAAGGAGCAGGGCGCCACGAAAACGACGTCGAGGATAAAGGATGAGGATGAGAGAGGGGATGAAAGATCCTCATCAAAGAAGACCTCCTTACTTTTTCCTTTAAGATATTTGATTAGGTTGTCCGTACATAGGCACTCATGCTTAATCACAGTTAACGCAGGTTTAGTTAAGACGACGTAAACTTCATGATTCATTGAGGCAAGCACGTCAACGAGCCTAACCCCGTAGATTATGCCGCTGGCTCCTGTGATTATGACGGCGACACGCAAAGGCTTAACTCACCAGCCTTAATTTACACTAAAAGGACATAATTATTTAGCGGGCATGTGATGAGACTCGAAAGGTATGACTAAAAAGATGATGGACCCACGCAGGTCTGATGCCCATGCTTAAGTTAACTCGACTTCCTCGCCTGGACTCAGGATTATTACCTCAACTTCAGGCGCTAGCTTAGCAACCTCATTTTTGAAGTCTTCTGGCTTGCCCCAGAGGACAGGGAAGGTACCATAGTGCATTGGGATAGCGTACTTAGGCTTTATTAGTTCTGCAGCCTTAGCCGCCTCCTTAGGCCCCATAGTGTAATGCCCCCCTATGGGTAGTAACGCAACCAAAGGCTTGTAGAGCTCGCCCACAAGCTTCATATCGTAAGTCAGCCCTGTGTCACCAGCATGATACACGACTTCACCTTCTCTACCGAATACTACGCCCGTCGGCGAACCGCTACCGCTGGAGTGAGTTGCGGTCGTCAGAACTACGAAGAAGCCTTCGCCCAACCGTATGGGCCCTCCAATGTTTCCGTCAATGATCCTGTTAGGGTCACTTAGCTTCTCAGCTATTTGATTAGCAATCTCAAAGATCGCGACTGCTTTAGCTTTCTTATATAACTTCAGCAGCTCCACGGTATTACCTAGGTGGTCACCGTGGTCATGAGTCACTAAGATGTAATCAGGCTCTATACTTAATTCGCTTAGGTCCTTGATAGGTGACTTAGGATTAGTGATCCAAGGATCTACTAGGAATACCTTATTCCCTATCTTGACTGCGAAGGCTGAGTGACCAAACCACTTAACCTTAACCATAGATGTCACCCCGATAACTATTAACTGGCGACCATAAAGCATTAACTTTGGATCCGGCAGGAATCAACGTATTAAACTTCAGCACTACTAGTTAAGTGGTAAGACATATGAACACAGAGGAACCCAGCAATATAGTTGAGTACTATATTAAAGCAGGTGAAATAGCCTACAGAGTTAAGAAAAGTGCTTCCCGCCTAGTGAAGCCAGGAGTGAAAATCCTTGAGGTAGCGGAATCAATAGAGAGGAAGATCAGAGAACTAGGAGGGCTTCCAGCTTTTCCTGTGAATATATCAATAAATGAAGTAGCGGCCCATAGAACTCCCTATATAAATGACACTGAAGTTATCCCAGACGCGTCGGCAGTTAAGGTTGATATAGGGGTGCATGTTAATGGTTATATAGCGGACACAGCAGTAACTGTGGTTCTAGATGATAAATTAATACCGTTAGCTGAAGCCGCTCGGAACGCCTTAATGAAAGCTCTAAAAGTTATTGGACCAGGAGTTAAATTCAGGGATATAGGCAAGACAATAGAGACAACCGCCAGAAAAGCAGGGTTCAAGGTAATTAAGAACCTATCAGGCCATAGTCTTGGTCACTACTTAATACATAGCGGTGAAGTAATCCCAAACTATAATGACCCCTTCATATTAGGAAGGTTTAGGGCGGGTGGGGCGTATGCGATAGAGCCCTTCATAACCACAGGCAAGGGTATGGTTAAGGAAGTCAAGGGGAAAGTCCAGATATATTCATTAAAAAGGACGAAAGGCAAGCCACTTAACGAGTCTGAACATAAGATACTTAGCGAGATTATACAACGATTTAAGACACTTCCTTTCTGTGAGCGATGGTTAGCCGACGTAGGCTCTACGCTGGACTTGCGTGCTTCATTAACTTCACTAGCACATAAGGGTTACTTGAATCAATACCCGGTACTCGTTGAGATAGGAGGGGGTCTAGTAACGCAGTTTGAGGAAACCATACTAATAACGAATGATGGCGCTGTAATAGTAACCACGAACCCCGAAATCCACTTATAGCAATCGAGTGAATCCTTTAAAAGGCGTAGAAGGTAAACGAACGAGGACGGAGCTGGTGTAAGGAAATGGACGGGAGCAACGACTGGACCTCCATAGTACTAACGCTTCTAATTCTTGGGTCATTCTTACTTAACTTCACAGACATACCCCAGAAAATGCAGTTATGGCGGTACTCATCGTACATTAGAAAGAAGATAATTCAACTTACTGAAATAGAGGATGAAAGCAAGAGGAAAGTCATAAAGTACCTTAGTAGACTCAATGTGGAGAATCCCAGGAAAGTCTTAGAGGGATTCATAGATAACTTCTTTATGATCTCGCCAGTTGACAAAGAGCCAACGGACATCATACGAAGAATGCGGCATCTAATAAGGACCAAGGATGACTTAATAAGGAAGTATGTGGAGGAAAACCTCCCTAACGCAACCTCAGTTCAGAGGCAGAACGCCGAAGCATTACTGGAGATATCCTCTACTCTTGCATATGTAAACAAGGTAGCCAAGCATTACTTCCAGCTGGGTCTTAAGTATAATAACTGGGTATTAATGATGCAGCTTGCCCTAGAGTTACAACAGGTCGTCAAGTTAGCGAAAGCCTATGATGACGCCATGGACTCATTTATGAAAGGAACACCTATTGGTGACGGTGCTGGTCCACTAGTAGCATATTATCTCAAAGGAAGCGCAGAGCCCGTAGAAATAGCGAAGGAGACGGTGTACTACGTAACTGAAATAGAAGGACGAAAAGTGTATGTGGTGAAGGCCAAAGGCCCAGGCTCCACGGTTGGGTGGCCAGGTGAGGCCGTTGAAAAGATAATTAACGATCTAAGAGACAGAGTCTCCAGAATAATAACGGTTGACGCAGCGCTGAAATTAGAGAGTGAGAAAACGGGCGAGGTAGCTTACGGGGTGGGTGCCGCCATAGGTGATCCGGGCCCAGAAAAGATAGCTATAGAGAGAGCAGCAACAAAGTACGGGATACCGCTTGATGCGGTAGTCATAAAGATGTCTAACGAGGAAGCAATAAACACTATGACTAAGCAAGTCTTCGAGGGCGTGAAGAAAGCCATAGAAATAGTCAAGAAGATAATTAAAGAGAAGGTGCCGAGGGACGGAATTACGGTGGTCGTAGGAATAGGAAACACCATAGGGATAACTTAGCACAGGAGGTGGTAGGCCCTGTTGGATCCCATGATGATAGTGATTCTGGCTGTCCTTGCCTTCATCGTAACGTACATGGCGGTCTCAGCTATGAAGTCTAGGCAGGAACTCATTAAGAAGAAAGTGATAGTAACTCAGCTCAAGTGTAACAGCTGCGATTATAGCGAAAGAAGGGAATTCAAAGAAGGTGACTACGTAGGCAAGGAAGCGGGCGAGTGTCCTAAGTGTGGCGGCAAGTTACTAGTTGACGCGATTTACCTCGAGGAGGTTGAGGATATTCCCGGGTTCGGGCCTGGGGTAAGTATGCCTAAGCAAAGTAAGCCTCCAAGAATACAGAAGTAATAAGTTAGGCTTAACATAGTGTTTGGCCTAGAATTAGAGATCATTTACGGTACGATAATAGCATTTCAATTAGCCTTAGCAACTCCATCATTAGCTTAGTTATTTATCCTTGATGCCATCCCTGTACGCTTTTCAACTTTTCACTAACTCTTAAATGGGTAAATGGAAAATAAGTCTGATTTTTACTCAATTGTTCCAATTGTTACTAGCACTGGCATTAAATGAGAGGCTAGCTAATGTGCCAGGGTCTTCTATAAAACATGCTGAAATTAAGCCTCAATAATGATTACTTTAAGGACATGAGTTTTACTAGTAGTGAGTTTCGTGGTATCTAAATAATTTCTCTCAATATTTTACTACGTCTCAGCGGGTGACGTTTATTATTTACTTAATTCAAAAGTTATTGGTGGGAAGTATGCTGTTATTTGACTGGGGCACTTATAATTCATTGCACACCCTTGACAAGGCCTCTACCCTTGGTATGAAGTTAACGGAAATACCGCCAGCGGATTTCTCGAGAAGGAGTAGAGGGCCCGAATACTTTGAGTCTTACAGGGAACTTGCTAGTAAGGCATTTACGACGGTGACCGCGCACGCACCATACTATAACGTCGTATCGTTTAGCAAGTCAGTTAGTGAGAAAGTATTGAAGGCTATGAAGGTGGCCTTGAGGAATGCTGCGCTCGCTGGTGCTGAGGTGTTTAACCTTCACCTAGGTTGGAAGGCCTTTGGAGGGGACAAGGACATAGAGATTGCCTCTGAGTTCATTAAGGAACTATTAAAGGGTGCGCCGCAGAATATCTACATCTCGTTGGAAACAACATATACTAAAAGGCAGTTAGGAAGTATTGAGGAGATAAGGGCGATAATCGAATCCGTAGGCAGTGACAGGGTAATAATATCACTTCAGCTCGAAAATGTGTTCATGTATGAAACTGGCATCGACGAACACGGAAACTTTCATAGAGCTGACGCAGAGGTAGACGTGAACTTCTGGACAAACATACTTAAGAGAGCACTACCACTGAGCCGAGGATTCCTAAGCCTAAGATTCGCGCAGGTAACCGGTATATACTTCGGGCGCCGACTACTGAAGAAGAGAGTCCCACTAGGCAAGGGTTACCCCAGCGTAGGTCCCCTAGCTGAAGCCCTAGCAAGATTCATGATTAAGGAAGTACGTGAGAAAGAGCTGCCACTAAGGATGCATTTAATCTACACTGGCGTACCTGAGACTAAGTACGAGGACTCCATAGCACTGTATGCAGAAATCATGAAGAGAGTAGTTCAACACCTATGAAGCAGGGGATGAATTAGACTAAGGGTTTCTTTTACATTAAACTAGCGGTTAGAGGGGTAATTACCCTCCCTATCCTCACTTTACCGGTAGGTCGTTGAGGAATGGCCAGAATTCGCCTGCGGCTTAGACCTAGGGAATACCAGATTGAGGCACTTAAGTGGGCGCTTGCACATGATGGTGCCGTACTGGGACTACCCACAGGTTCAGGGAAGACATTAATAGCGGTAATGTGGGTTAAGGAACTACTTTCCAAACACAAAATAAGGAAAGTGTTAATTCTGGAACCCACTAGGGTGCTAGTAGAGCAGGTTTCTAAGTATTTCAGAGACGTTGCTAACCTAGAAGCCACCCCAATATACGGAATAGTGCCTAAGAAGCATAGGGTGACGTTATGGCGTAGAGCAACTATAGCGGTCACAACCCCCGAAACAGCCCTAAATGACGTTAGCGAAGTAACGGACTCCGGGTACGATGCGATCGTGATTGATGAGTGTCACCATACCACAGGTAAGGACGCGTACGCAGAGTTCATTCGTGTAACGAGGAACATATTCAAGAGAAGGTTAGGGCTCAGCGCCTACATACCACCAAGTAGGGCAGCCGAGATAAGGGAGTACATAGGGGAAATCAAGGTCTGGGGATGGAACGATCCGCGAATAAGGCCTTACGTCCCATGCTGGATAGGTGAAGTCTACGAAGCTGAACTGAATAACGCTGAAGAAAAACTGCTGCGGGAGCTAGAGAAAAAGAGAAATAACTTAACTGGTAGAGAAAGAGGCTTAGTTCAACTAGCGATAAGGTGGTTCGTAAGGGACGGCGCACTAGCGCTAGCGGAGAGCTTGAGGAAACCCACGAAACTAGCTAAGCTACTGCAAGATATTAGTTCATTTTTAACAGCTAGCGTTAGGCCGGCCCACAAGTTGGACTCGCTAGTAAGGGTTCTTAACGACCATGAGGGCTTCCGCAAAGCAATAATCTTCATAGAGAGGGTTGCGGTGGCAAAGTACGTTACCTCAAAATTAAGGATATACAATTCTGTATTAATATGTGGGAAATCGAACATTGATGCAAACATAAAGGAAGTGCTGAAGAGGGCTAAGTCTAATGCCGTTAAAGTAATAGTGTCAACAAGTGCTGGAGAGGAGGGCTTAGACCTCCCTGAGGCAGACCTCTTAGTAATCTGGAGTAGTGTTGCTAGTCCGCTAAGGTTCATTCAGCGGCATGGCCGGATACTCAGGGCAACGACTGTGCGTGGGCCCCCGAAATTTGTGGCCTACATTATAACCCCCAACACCGTCGATACAGATAGTTTTGTGGACTCTATAGAGCAGGCACGGAAGGCAGGAGTCGACGTGCCTGTTAGTGAGGAAGTAATCGAGGAGTTATGGAGGAGGACCACACGCGCCAAAATACTCAGTGTCCTCGAGGAGCAACCTATGCCGCTAGAGTGGTTAAAGGAAGTACTAGAACTCCCGGAGGATATACTGAGGGCTTCGCTTCGGAAAATGATGGAGCACGGCGACGTGATTTACATCTACACACACTTAGGCAAAACATACGTAGCAGTAGAGTCCATTGACATTCTGCAAAGGGAATTCAGAGAGTACCTAGAAGCGGACCCCTCGCTCGCTGCGAAAATCAAGGTACTTCTAGACACTAACACTCAAAGAACAATAAAAGGCACGTATGACTCAACTTCACGCCGCCTCAGAAATATACTGAAGAAAGGAGAACGAATAAAGGCTATCCTAGCATCAATGGAAATCCCCCTCCTAGGAGGAGCGTTTAAGTTAGTAAACCTTCATTACGGGTTCTCGATAACCCGTGAGGAAGTATTGGATGTAGTGCTTCGAAACATATACTCAGCTAAGAAACATCACGCATAATTCCAGCTTAAGATAAGGATAGAAAAGCCTAAAAACCACTCAAACATAAAAAGTACGGCGGCCCCGACCATAGCGGTGGGGAAACACCCGGACTCGTCAGATCCCGGAAGTTAAGCCCACCGCGTTGGGAGGGGCAGTGAGGTCCGCGAGGCCTCGCAGCCTCTCTCAAGTTGGGGTCCCGCCGCTTCTTTTCCTTCCTATCCTGTGTAAGTCAACGTATTGGTCTTTAAAGAGACTTGAAGCGTTAAAGCTTAAAAAACTAGCAATATAGCCATTTATTGGTGCCGCCGTAGCTCAGCCTGGTGGAGCGCCGGACTCATACGGCCCGCCCTGGGAGATCCGGAGGTCCGGGGTTCGAATCCCCGCGGCGGCACTACCCCTATAATTCTCGTAGGGGAATACTTCTCTATTAGCAGATCCTAGGGAGTGTTGCGAAGAAAATCTTAAATTCAAGATTAAAGTGAGTGTAAAACGGAGCCGGGTCGTCTAGCGGCCAAGGATGCGGGGCTCTGGCCTAAGTACACGGGGAGAACCCCCGTGACCGGGGTTCGAATCCCCGCCCGGCTACCACCCACGTGCTTCCCGGCTCCTTTACCCCCATTATGATGTGTCTTTCTACTAACGCAACTTTATTGAGCTCTACTATAACATATTAGATGGCCGGGATGAGATGTGACTCCAATGGTGAGGGATGATCGGAACCATCCCTTTCGACCGGTTTTAGTTCTTTCTTTAGCGCATTCGTGCTTTATCTATCCGTGCTTGAAGCTCATCTAAAAGCATTATTTTTAACTCGTATCTATGAACCCTAACTAAGTGCAGATACATCCCCCGCTTCGTGTAGGGTCCTTTATTGCAAAGACCACAGTACAATAGTCCTCTCCTTATATTTGTTACCTCTCTTGCCACAGCATCAATAGTTCCTAAGGCTATATCAAGCATAGAGGGCCCGGTTATTGCCTGCAATTTTTCTACATCAAGCTGAATACCTGAGGCACGCCTAGCGGTGAACTCTATCAGTCTTTCCGCAAGTGATTCAATCCTGGACAACCTTACCCCCATCCTCACTTAAACCACCTAAAGCAACTACTAATGCAGTGCAAAACAGTTGGAGAACTAACTTAGGTTCAGGATTTCTGCAGATCTTACCTAGTAGTGTTGAACTCTCGCAGATTGCGTTCATTCTAAACACTTTCGTCATTAAGTTTAGAAAGTCTAGGGCTTGCTTGCTCGATGCAATGTTCCTATCAATAAGGTATCTTAGCTCTATTGCTTTACGAAGTAATTCTAGGAATTCCACGTCATTGAACGTATCGATCCAATCATAATCTATAGCTTCAGATATCTCGCTTGCAAGACCATCTACGTAATGTCCGGTGTAAAGCAATAATGAGATCTCACCTGCTAAAGCCTTACTAATAGCCAGTAACTCGTTGGAATACTCACTGTAATTCAGTTTGTCTAGAATCTTAGCTGATGAAATAGCTATCATTAGGTCGTAAGCTAACTCACTTGCTAAAACGTAGTCCACATAGTCATAATCACTAACCCCTTCTGGAGTGATTGTTAAGGAAGCCATCCTAAGCCCCTAAGGTAATTCTCAGGTAATACCCCTCATATAACATGACTACCACGTAATCATGTGAGAATCCTCAATAATTACATATATAATATTATTAACCAGCTGAGAAACAAGATGCGTTGGTATTAAGGGACTCACATTATTTAAGGGTATAATTACGGGTGAATATGGTAGACCGTGATGGGTGATGAGTGCTTCACATACACTAAAGTGTTAACTATATCCTCTAAGAAGAGATTCGAGCTCATACGCATAACTGACGAAGTTATTAATGCCGTAAGAGAATCTGGCATAAAGAACGGGCTAGTGCAGGTCTTCGTACCTCATGCCACAGCAGCAGTCATAGCTAACGAATACGAGCATAACATCATTCAAGATTACATCGAGTGGGTACGGAGGTACGTACCGCCTGAGGGCGGGTGGAGACATAATATGATCGACGATAATGCACATGCCCATATTGCCTCAGCTATAATAGGACCGTCCCGCACATTTCCAATAATTAATGGGGAGGTAATTCGTGGCACATGGCAGGAGATAATGGTCTTCGAACTTGATGGACCACGATATAAGAGGAAGGTCATAATTCAAGTGATCGGTTGCAGGTAAGGATTCAGTGAGTGTTTTCATGCATAGTCCCAAAGAATTCCTTCCAGAGTTCTCTACCCAAGCTAATTAAGTCGCTAAGCAATGCGCATGTGTTCTCATCCCTGGATATTCTACAGTAGCTAGATGTGGCGCTCTCTTCAGCTTCTCTTATAGCTACACGAATGTTAGGTAGGCTGGGAATGCCTTCCCGTCCCGCTAAGAGGATATAGAGACTTCTTGAAGCTATTGATTTCGAGATCACTACCTTCATTGGTAGGGCGTCATGCTTTGTAAGTATCTCATAGAGATCATTAAACCCCACGAGGTTCAATACCTTCAGGAGGTTCACGTCGGAGCATTCCAAGCAAAACTCATGGGTATGCCTCGTAATTCTTAGGTCAAGCAAATGTTTTTGCTGAAAATCTAAACTTACTAAGTATACATCATCGTTCTTGCTGAACGAGACCTTCGCGCCTATCTCCTTAGCTAATGTTTTGATAATGTTTTCCAGCTTATCCTCCCTAGTTAAACCTTTAGCCAAAATTTCCCTTATCATCGAATGTCAACCACTTTGAAAGTATGTGTCATGATAAAATACTCTTCTCAAGTCTTAATGAAGGAACCGGCATCATATCCACATAACTTACTTAAGATCTTAAGAACGCTTAACACAATATCTTCCGGATCCCTGCTGCATAGATTCTCGTTTGATATTATCTGGAATCCTGTAACTTTATCTTCCCCAAACACAGGGGAGATCACGAACCGTAACTTCATGTCCTTTAATTTTATCCAGTTAGAGAGACATGACTTACCGTCACTAATGGATATGCAACTTAGGTTATCGAAGCATGAAGGCAAGCCCGGTAAGTCCCCATAAATATCGGTTAGCCCTTCCTCTGTTACACATACTACCTTAATGTGCTTGAATACCACGTGCTCCATTACTAGAGGCATTCCATATATTCCTCCCCTGAAATGTTACAGTGAAATTCGATTGTATGATTCTTTGGAAAATGTTTCAAAGTATTTATTGTTTTAAGCGTATCACCTAGATTAAGGGCTCCAGCTCTGTCCCGCAGTATGGGCACCTTCCGTGAAGCGCTCTGTGGTCTCCAGAACAGAAGTAAACTTCTTCATTCCCTTTACTGCACTTAGGGCAATAGTAAATAATGTCCTTCCCAACAACCATTCGTCTGTTACATATAGCGCATCTCTTCGTAGCCCACCCTAAATGTCCACCCGCAGTTATGCCTTTCGGCGTGCTCATACCCTACACCCCACCTACTACTGATATTCGCTTAATAAGGTTCACTCTGGAAGTAGTCGTTGGAAAGGAGCTTCACCAATAACATGCTAAGAACTTTAATCTGTTACACACAGTATGCTTTAGGCTGGGAAGATGACTATAGTGAAAATGTGTGCGGTCGGTGATGTACACGGTAGTAGGTACTTCAGTATTTTCACTGCTTCCCTTAAAGCATTAGTCGGATTCAAACCGGATGTTTTCATATTCGCGGGAGACATGGTCGATGAGGGCAGGGTTGATGACTTAGACCCCATACTCAAAGTAGTTAGAGAGAAATTCCCTGGAATACCTATAGTAGCTGTCTTCGGCAATGAAGAATACCACGAGCTTGAAAACAAGTTCCTCAAAAGGTATCCTGAGGTAATATGGCTTAATGACACGCCAGCAATACTAACACTGAATGGTGTTCGCGTAGGCTTTGTTGGCACCCGTGGAGCCCTAGAGAAGCTTACGTTCTG
Source organism: Desulfurococcales archaeon (assembly GCA_027064885.1). Classification (GTDB taxonomy): domain Archaea; phylum Thermoproteota; class Thermoprotei_A; order Sulfolobales; family NBVN01; genus WAOL01. Next base: position 1,939 of record JAMOOZ010000048.1, on the reverse strand, counting down.
GCAACGAAGACATAAGCCTGAGTTAGAAATAGTGTACAAGGAAAGACCCAAGATAATCAAGAAACTGATAATGGAGGTAAGGAAGTATTCCGACATAGTTGTTCTGATCTCACATTATGCTCCCACATTCCTTACGGTGAAAGGAGAGCCGGAGAAGGTCTATCCTTACATGGGCTCGAGAGACTTGGAGAGAGTTATACGTGAGGTTAAACCTGAGATAGTGATTCATGCGCATGCTCACAACGCTCGGAGGGTTGAAGCGTTCCTTGACTCAGTACGCGTGTATAATGTCTCCCTTCCTGCTAGAAAGGGAATAACGCTTATTGAGGCAAGACCTAGGAGAACCTTACTAACATTCGTTGGTGGTGACGTTGGGGCTACCAGTAAGTCTTGAGGAAGTGCCAGAAAGTATAGGCAGGCGTCCTGTGATCACATACTTATTAATAGGAGTGAACGTTATAGTATATGCAGTTTTTTCATCGGTTCATCAGGCACTTGGCTTCAGTAGCTATGATGATGTCCTTAAAGCCTTTGGGACCTATCCTTCAGACGTTCTCGACCCTACAAGGTTTTATAGGGTATTCACATCGATGTTTCTACACGCGAATATGCTTCATTTATTAGGTAACATGATTTTTCTTTATGTTTTCGGACGGGATGTGGAGAAAATTATGGGCAGGATGAGGTTCCTGGCATTCTATATAGTATGTGGTATAGTAGCAGATATCTTCAATACATTAAGCGTAGCGGTTTTGCCTTCATCATACTTACTCAGCAAAGTTCAAGAATATATTCTGCCTTGGTTAATCCCATCAGTAGGTGCGTCGGGTGCCATCAGCGGAGTGTTAGGCGCGTACCTGGTGTTATTCCCGAGAGCAAAGATAATTGCGATATTTTACTTCTTCCCCATATTAATGACGGCGGAATTCTACATATTCATATGGTTCTTATACCAACTCGTGATGGGATTAACACTTTGGAGTTCAGCCGGGGTAGCGTTCTGGGCTCATATAGGGGGTTTCCTAGGAGGTATGGCATGTCTTCCTATCTTTGTAAATAAGAGGTTATTGAGACTTGCAAGAAGATATAAGGAGTTCCTGAGGCTTTACGGGACCTATGTATAACCACCGCATATACCAAGTAGTGATACTAAAGGCTAAATTTTTACGTTATGCTCAACATTCCTATAAAGAGAGGAACGGATAGCAGAGGTATTAAGTAATCGAATTTCTCCTTCCTACATACTTCTTTATCGAGCTTTAAGAGTTTCAGGAAGTCTTCCTTACTCTTCGGTATCGGTGAGCACTGAATATTGGCAATGTCCTTTAGCAGTATAGAATATATAGTTACGGCAGCATCATTTAGGCTGAACCCCTTCAGGTGCAAATCTATGAATTTCTCTGCTAGTTCAGCTAAGCTCGTGTGATGCCTCACGAAATATGCTAGGGTAACATAGTTTCTACCCACGGCGTCAAATAGGTCCATGAGACTCATATTCTCCATCCTTATGCGTCCTGGTGTTAAGTCGCTCAGAGCCACAGCCCTACCTAGCTTACCACTAACGCCTCTTAAGGCCTCATAGACAAGTAGAGTGTCTTCTGACCCACTGTATATTAGTAGTCCCTTCAACCCTTTCGCGAATGTGTTTAGTGCGACCTTGTCACAAAGTTTAATGGAATATGCAGCAGCTGCGACCACGGGTATCATTATTAAGTGATAGTCAAGCATCGGGGGTTCCGAGACCCTCTTTCGATTATTTCTGATTGCGTTACTGATCAGCTTCCCGATTCCTGACTTGTTCAAGCTCGCTCTTCCTCTGGCTATATTGGTTCCAAGCTCATGAGCCCTAGCATAGGATATAAGTGCTGATGTTAGTGTCGCTGTGTATGAGTGTAAGTCACCGTAGCATGTGGAGTACCTGTGAGGTGCTCCAGGTTTT
>JAMOOZ010000046.1 GCA_027064885.1 Desulfurococcales archaeon | reverse complement strand
TATCCGGCATAGACACCACCATTTTAAACATATAATACCCTCACTTAAACATATAATCTCTTAATTTAGATATATAACCTCTTAATTTAGATACATAATCTCTTAATTTAGATACATAATCTCTTAATTTAGATACATAGCCTCTTAATTTAGATACATAACCTCTTAACTTAAACATATAACTTCTTAACTTAACATAATTACATAACTTAACATAATTACATATACCAAAAAGGATAGAGCCCTTTCGGCATCATTAGTACTGGTCAGCTTAACCTATTGCTAGGCTTACACTGCCAGCCTATCAACCTCCTTCTCTCGAAGGTGCCGATTATTGTGTAACCTTATCTTGGAGCAGGCTTCCCACTTAGATGCTTTCAGTGGTTATCCTTTCCTGGCTTAGCTACCCAGCTGTGCCTTATCAGACAACTGGTACACCAGCGGCCAGTGCGCCCCGGTCCTCTCGTACTAGGAGCACATCTCCTCAGGTTACATACGAGCACGGTAGATAGGGGCCGAACTGTCTCACGACGTTCTGAACCCAGCTCGCGTCCCGCTTTAATGGGCGAACAGCCCAACCCTTGGAACCGACTACAGCTCCAGGATGCGACGAGCCGACATCGAGGTGCCAAACGGAATCGTCGATGTGAACTCTTGGATCCCATTAGCCTGTTATCCCCGGAGTAGCTTTTATCCGTTGAGCGGATCCCCTTCCACTCGGAAAATCCGGATCACTTTCACCGTGTTTCCACCCTGTTCGACCTGTCAGTCTCACAGTCAAGCTGGCTTTTGCGAATATACTCCTCGTACGGTTTCCATCCGTACTGAGCCAACCTTTGTACGCCTCCGTTACCTTTTAGGAGGCTCCCGCCCCAGGCAAACTGCCCGCCAGGCACTGTCTCCCGCTATAACGGGATTAGAACCAAAATACATCGTGGGTGGTATCTCACTGACGGCTCCATCCTAACTGGCGTTAGAACTTCTACGCCTCCCACCTATACTGCACACAATGTACCTCAGTCCAATACCAAGCTGCAGTAAAGCTTCACAGGGTCTTTCCGTCTAACCGTGCTCACTCGGCATTTTTACCGAGATTGTAATTTCACCGAGTCTAGGGATGAGACAGCGCGGGGATGGTTATGCCGTTCATGCGCGTCGGAACTTACCCGACAAGGTATTTCGCTACCTTAGGACCGTCATAGTTACGGCCGTCGTTCACCAGTGCTTCGTACCAGAGCATACACCCCAGTACTTAACATTCTGGCACCGGACAGGCATCACCCTCTATACCTCCTCTTTCAGAGTTCGCAGAGAGCTGTGTTTTTGATAAACAGTCCCCCCCGCATCCTTCGCTGCGGCCTACCTCTCAGTAGGCAGGGCTTATCCCGAAGTTACGCCCGCTAATTTGCCGAGTTCCTTATCCCTAGTTAACTCGCTCGCCTTGGTGTACTCCACCAGCCCACTAGTGTCAGTTCTCGGTACGGACTAGGCAGTATTAACAGTAGACGTTTTTCTTGACACCAGACCTATGTATTCCCTTATTATCTATAAGGTCCCCTTCCCAACTCACCTTTATTCAAGTAGCGGATTTACCTACCACTTGCCTTAGCCTATTACGGCTAATCGGCTTGTTGGTTAGACTCCCCTATATCAGAGAAGTATACACTCGGCCCAGTGTGTCACGCCATCCTTACTGCCTAGGGGCCGGAATATTAACCGGCTTCCCATCGGTATCACCTCTCGGCTTAACCTTAGGTTCCGCCTAACCCACAGTCGTCGAACGTCGCTGTGGAAACCTTGGGCTTCCGGCGTGGGAGATTCTCACTCCCAGGCGTTACTCATGCCAACATTTTTACTTCTGTATACTCCATCAGCCCTTACAAGCTAACTTCATCGTATACAGAACACTCCTCTACCGCCTACAGATCATCCTGTAGACCTTCGGCTTCGGTGGATGACTTAAGCCTCCTTACATTTTCGGCGCATATCTGCTCGTCTAGTGAGCTATTACGCACTCTTTAAAGGATTGCTGCTTCTGAGCAAACCTCCTAGATGTCTTCGCAGATACACCTCCTTCCCCACTTAGCCATCTCTTTGAGACCTTAGCCAGAAGTCTGGGCTGTTTCCCTTTCCACCACGAAGCTTATCCCTCGTAGTGTAACTCCACTGGATTATCCAAGGTATTCGAAGTTTAGCAAGGTTTGGTAATGCCTCTCGACACCCCTAGCCTTACCAGTGCTCTACCCCCTTGGACACTTACCAGCAGGCCCACCCTAAAGTGGTTTCGAGGAGAACCAGCTATCACCGAATTCGATTAGCTTTTCACTCCTAACCACAGGTCATCGGAAGGACTTGCAGCTCCTACCCGTTCGGACCTCCCCCTGTGTCTCCACAGAGTTCATCCTGCCCATGGCTAGCTCATCCGGCTTCGGGTCTAACCAGTAAGACATCCGCCCTATTCAGACTCGGTTTCCCTTCGGCTACGGCTGTCACTGCCTTAACCACGCCCTACTGGTTAACTCGTTGGCCCATTCGTCAATAGGTACGCGGTCACCTTTACAGGCTCCCACTCACTTGTAGGCATAGGATTTCAGGCTCTATTTCACTCCCCTACCAGGGGTTCTTTTCACCTTTCCCTCACGGTACTATCCACTATCGGTGTAACCAGATATTTAGCCTTGGAGGGTGGTCCCCCCTGCTTCCCACGGAATTCCTCGTGCTCCGTGGTACTCAGGATCTACCTCAGCCTAAAACCTGTTTTCGAGTACGGGACTTTCACCCTCTATGGTGTACCTTCCCAGGTACTTCCTCTAACAGGTTTTATGACCTTTATCGGTAGTCCTACAACCCCGCAGTAATAACTACTGCGGTTTGGGCTCTTCCCCTTTCGCTCACCACTACTCAGGGAATCTCTCTTGATTTCTTTTCCTCCAGGTACTGAGATGTTTCACTTCCCTGGGTTGTTTCCCGATCTAATCGGGATGCCAGCTTATAGCCAGCAGGTTACCCCGTCGGACATCCACGGCTAATAGCGGTTGTTGGGACCTCACCGTGGCTTTTCGCACCCAACTACGTCCTTTACTCTCTGGTTACCCTAGGCATCCATCCTACGCCCTTAAACAGACCCTATCCTTTCTAATATATGTAATTATGTTAATCATCTACCCACATCCTTCAACGGTAATTGTTATACTAGCTTTTTTATATCTAATTTCAAGTTTTTTTACGATCAATTTATATCAAAAATAACTAATATATCATCAATTATCTACACTAACTCATTTATATTGATTGCTTACCATAAAATACCAAACTCACTTAGATTTTGGATATCTAAGTTTTTTTTATTTTTACTGTTTTAAAATTTCACTGCTTAATATAACTAATAGATTTATTAAATTGTTTTTCTAACTAATATTTTTTGATTATATTTTTAATTTTATCATTATAAGCTATTAATTTAAATTTAAACATATTAATTCACAGAAATAAATGTAAAATTTTTTAATCAATTTTCTTTATAACCTTTTTCTACTTTATCAATACTTTCTTTAACTTTTTCAGGAACATCATCATAATCAACTTCTACCAATT
>JAMOOZ010000045.1 GCA_027064885.1 Desulfurococcales archaeon | reverse complement strand
TAAATGTTTGAAATATCTTTTCTCTTACAATAAGAAGAATGATTTTTCGCAGGATTTTGGCTTGTTAGGCAAGGCGCTTAATTACGAAGTGTAGTTTCTTCTACACGAGTATTTAAGCAACGTAGCATAACAACCAAAAGACAAGAAACAATTTGGGGTTGTATGGTTAAGTGACTAAGCGTATGTGGTGGATGCCTTGGCAGTTAGAGGCGATGAAGGACGTGTTAATCTGCGAAAAGCGAAGATAAGGTGATAAAAACCGTAATAGTCTTCGATGTCCGAATGGGGAAACCCACTTATCATAAGATAGGTATCATTAAGTGAATACATAGCTTAATGAGGCAAACCGGGAGAACTGAAACATCTAAGTACCCCGAGGAAAAGAAATCAACCGAGATTTCGTTAGTAGCGGCGAGCGAACGCGAATCAGCCCTTAAGCTTATTGGGCGCTAGTAGAATGTTCTGGAAAGGACAACGATACAGGGTGATAGTCCCGTATACTAAAGCAACCTTTAAGTGAAATCGAGTAGGACGGAGCACGTGAAACTTTGTCTGAATATGGGGGGACCATCCTCCAAGGCTAAATACTACTAACTGACCGATAGTGAACCAGTACCGTGAGGGAAAGGCGAAAAGAACCCCTGTGAGGGGAGTGAAATAGAACCTGAAACCGCATACGTACAAGCAGTGGGAGCCAAATTTAGTTTGGTGACTGCGTACCTTTTGTATAATGGGTCAGCGACTTATATTCTGTAGCAAGGTTAACCGATTAGGGGAGCCGTAGCGAAAGCGAGTGTTAACTGCGCGTTTAGTTGCAGGGTATAGACCCGAAACCCGGCGATCTACCCATGGGCAGGTTGAAGGTTGAGTAACATCAACTGGAGGACCGAACACACGTATGTTGAAAAATGCGGTGATGACTTGTGGGTCGGAGTGAAAGGCTAATCAAGCCGGGAGATAGCTGGTTCTCCCCGAAATCTATTTAGGTAGAGCCTCGCACGAACACCATTGGGGGTAGAGCACTGTTAAGGCTAGGGGGTCATCCCGACTTACCAACCCTTTGCAAACTCCGAATACCAATGAGTGATATGCGGGAGACACACTACGGGTGCTAACGTCCGTTGTGAAGAGGGAAACAACCCAGACCGCCAGCTAAGGTCCCAAAGTACTAGTTAAGTGGGAAACGATGTGGAAAGGCATAGACAGCTAGGAGGTTGGCTTAGAAGCAGCCATCCTTTAAAGAAAGCGTAATAGCTCACTAGTCGAGTCGGTCTGCGCGGAAGATGTAACGGGGCTAAACTAGTCACCGAAGCTGCGGATTTGAGCGTATCACTAAGTTATTTAAGCAACGATTTTTTCATACGTGACTTTGTATAGAAAAGTAAAAATCGGTCAAGCGTCTCCAACACGGAGTCGGTTTGATGCAAAAAAGATGATTTAGCGATACGCTCAAGTGGTAGGGGAGCGTTCTGTAAGCCGTTGAAGGTGAATTGAGAAGTTTGCTGGAGGTATCAGAAGTGCGAATGCTGACATGAGTAACGATAAGGGGAGTGAAAAACTCCCCCGCCGAAAGACCAAGGTTTCCTGTCCCATGTTAATCAGGGCAGGGTAAGTCGGCCCCTAAGGCGAGGCGGAAACGCGTAGTCGATGGGAAACAGATTAATATTTCTGTACTTCATTATATTGCGAAGGAGGGACGGAGTAGGCTAGGTGAGCACAGCGTTGGTAGTCTGTGTGAAAGAATGTAGGTGGGAAGTTTAGGTAAATCCGGACTTCTATTAACACTGAGACTCGAGACGAGTGCCCAAGGGCATGAAGTCATTGATGCCATGCTTCCAGGAAAAGCTTCTAAGCTTCAGATATAGTGGAACCGTACCCCAAACCGACACAGGTGGTTAGGTAGAGAATACTAAGGCGCTTGAGAGAACTCGGGTGAAGGAACTAGGCAAAATAGTACCGTAACTTCGGGAGAAGGTACGCTGCTCACGGTGAATCCCTAGCGGAGTAAGCTAAGAGTAGTCGAAGTAACCAGGTGGCTGGAACTGTTTATTAAAAACACAGCACTGTGCAAAATCGAAAGATGACGTATACGGTGTGACGCCTGCCCGGTGCCGGAAGGTTAATTGATTCGGTTAGACTTAGGTCGAAGCTGATGATCGAAGCCCCGGTAAACGGCGGCCGTAACTATAACGGTCCTAAGGTAGCGAAATTCCTTGTCGGGTAAGTTCCGACCTGCACGAATGGCGTAATCATGGCCACACTGTCTCCACCCGAGACTCAGTGAAATTGAATTTGCGGTTAAGATGCCGTATACCCGCGGCTAGACGGAAAGACCCCGTGAACCTTTACTATAGCTTGACAGTGAACATTGCTCCTACATGTGTAGGATAGGTGGGAGATAATGAAGCCATGTCGCTAGATATGGTGGAATCGACCTTGAAATACCACCCTTGTATGCGTGATGTTCTAACCTAGGGCCCTAATCGGGCTTGGGGACACTGTCTGGTGGGTAGTTTGACTGGGGCGGTCTCCTCCTAAAGAGTAACGGAGGAGCACGAAGGTTGGCTAAGTATGGTCGGACATCATACGGTTAGTGCAATGGCATAAGCCAGCTTAACTGCGAGACAGACACGTCGAGCAGGTACGAAAGTAGGTCATAGTGATCCGGTGGTTCTGTATGGAAGGGCCATCGCTCAACGGATAAAAGGTACTCCGGGGATAACAGGCTGATACCGCCCAAGAGTTCATATCGACGGCGGTGTTTGGCACCTCGATGTCGGCTCATCACATCCTGGGGCTGAAGTCGGTCCCAAGGGTATGGCTGTTCGCCATTTAAAGTGGTACGCGAGCTGGGTTTAGAACGTCGTGAGACAGTTCGGTCCCTATCTGCCGTGGGCGTTTGAGAATTGAAGAGGGCTACTCCTAGTACGAGAGGACCGGAGTGGACGAACCACTGGTGTTCGGGTTGTCATGCCAATGGCATTGCCCGGTAGCTACGTTCGGAACTGATAACCGCTGAAAGCATCTAAGCGGGAAGCAGGCTTTGAGATGAGTTCTCACTGGAGCTTTAAGCTCCCTAAAGGGTCGTTGGAGACTACAACGTTGATAGGTCAGGTGTGTAAGGGCTGTGAGGTCTTGAGCTAACTGATACTAATTGCCCGTGAGGCTTAACCATACAACACCCAAGTGGTTTTAAGTTGTATGAAGACTGACAGAATATTACCTTAGGGTAAGAACATCACGTACTTACGTGTTACTTGAATAGAGTGTATAAAAGATAAAGCAAAAAGAATAAAAACGTATTTATATCAAATTTTCCAGATAGTTAATTAAACGAGAGCCTGAAATGAATTCAGGATGACGTTTAAAAAAGTTTTTGTTTAGCGACAATAGCGCTGTGGCACCACCTGACTCCATTCCGAACTCAGAAGTGAAACGCAGTAGCGCCGATGGTAGTGTGGGAGTTCCCATGTGAGAGTAGGACATTGCTAAACTTCTATATAGAAAAGCCCGCAACATTGTTGCGGGCTTTTTGCTTTCTGAAATATAGTAAGGGTATAAAGCAAGCGTTAATTGTTCGGAGTTCCCTAGAATATCATGAGAAAATTGTT
>JAMOOZ010000044.1 GCA_027064885.1 Desulfurococcales archaeon | reverse complement strand
AATCACCAATGCCTACCCTTTGTCTACTTTGTGAGCCCCAAACATACTGCCCCTAAAGTTTAATTCACAGTAGAACAACGATGTTAAAGCAAGGCAGTCCCATACTACTTGGTTGTTAACTGTAGTTCAAAAACCATAATTTATGTAGATCAGTGTCTGGTGCCCTAATCATCCCTCCGCATTTCTGTGATCAAGGTCATATGTAATACCTTTCATCATTTCTTCGGCGTATTCTTTTTTCGCTAGGATTCTTCCCCACTCTCTATACCTTGTAATCACTATAAACGTTCTACTTACTCTTTCATGCTCCATGCATTCAGTTTCAACAACATCGCCATTATCTAGCACGGCAACTATTTTGAATAAATTACTCTCTCCGCACTTCTCAAGCTTAGCTGAGGTTACGAACCCATTTAACGCCAGTCCTTCAAGGCGGAGAACCTCTATTCGCTCGCGCAGTGAACTCACCATAGAGGTGTTTCTCACGCGAAAATTTATATTTCGTGCGACCCGCTTCACACTATGAGTGATTGCCACGAAGGTAGTCCTGGTAACCACGACATCGGCAAAAGAATTAGTAGAAAGCATAGCTAGGGAACTACTGGATAACTATAATGACTTAAAGGTAGAAATTATAATAACTTCAGTCCCGGTGGCATCCTTAGCATCAACTGAGAGCATTTTAAATGACTTACTGAAGCATAAGAAGCAGATAGAGAACACGGATCTAGTAATACTGCCAGGCATGTTGAGAGGGTCAGCAAGAAAACTAGAGGAAGTTCTTGGCGTACCTGTAGTTAAGGGTCCTAAATACGTAGGTGATCTGCCGGATATGATAGCCTTGTTAAAGAAGGGTATGCGTTTCAGTACGGACGTGCCAGCGGATGATGTGATTGCAGTTGACGGCAGGAGGCGTTTGAATCGTTTACTCAAAAAATTGAGCGATGTGAAGCCATGTTTCAAAATAAGGAATGTGACATTTACCCTAAGACCTCCGCCATTAAACTTATTTTATGAATTATGCCCTGCAGCATTTTCTAATTGTCGATTACATAGGTTCAAGAATTTTAGTACCTTAGTTGAAGCCTTAGCAAAGCTTGGGTATAGTGGCGTAATTATTGGTTGCGATGTCGAAAACTGTTGCTATGGTGATATGCAAGCAAAGATGCTGGAAGTAAAGAAGCACGGACTGCTAGCAGGGATAGACGTATACGAACTCAGTGAGGTACCCAAAGAGGTCCTTAAGCTAGCGGACATAATACTGAACGTCACAGCCGAGCACGTAGAGATCATTGCGCGACGTGTTCAGAGAAATACAGTATTAGTGCTCGTTCCTGAGAGAACGAATTCATTATCAGAAGCGATTAATTCTATAAGAAAAGCAGTTAAGCTTGCCGAAAACGCGGGTCTTAGGAAATTAGTAATAGACCCGGTATTAAAGCCTCCACTTCTTGGCTTATCTCAGAGCTTAATACTATTAAAGGACGCGGTATCGTTAATAAAATATCCGTTCCTTGCTGGTCCTTGTAATGTCTATGAATTGATGGATGCTGACAGTCCAGGTATAATAGCACTCCTAACAGCTTTGCTATTTGAGGTCGGGGTCAGTAACCTGCTAATCACTGAAGCAAGCCGTAAGGCTTGCGGAGCAGCAGAGGAAGCCGCGTATGCTAGGAAAATGATTTATGAAGCCTTTACTAGGAAGTCACCACCTAAAGACACGCTTTATAATCTTCTAATTCTCAAAGATAAAAGAAAGAGAGAGGTGCAACCTAGCTCTGAGTGCTTAGTGAGTAGGAGGAAAGCAGTGGAGGAAGCTATACCGCCAAGAATGGAGGAAGTCTATGTCAAGCTATACGTCAATCGGGAGGCGCAGAGGATAATCGTTGATGTGTATTGTAAAGGGGAAGTAGTAAGATATGAGGGAAGGAACCCCCTCGACTTAGGAAGAGCAATAGTACGCGAGATCGGGCTAACTGCCGAGCACGCAATGTACCTAGGCTTTGAATTAAGTAAGGCTTACACTGCTCTCAAAACAGCTAAGGACTACGTTCAAGACGATGAATTATTTACATGGCACGGTTACTTAGGTAGTGAAAAGGCAATAAACTGAACACTAGAATCTATAATGAAACTTCTATAAGGTTCCCTTATTTGTTTTCGTTATAGATTAAGTGGTGTTCATAGTTGCACTACATTTTTAAACCCTATTTTCACATTCATGTAATGTAGTCTTAATAAATGGCATGCGTAAACACTTACTCGGTGAGTGTTATGTCTATCATGAGAAGAACAGCAACAGCAAGAAAAGTAATAGGCAAGAAGGTTGTGAAGGGGAAGGTGTATACATACGAATACTTCACGTTACCGTTAAATCTGTATCTACCTAAAAACATGGTAGAGAAATGGGGAACGGAATTCATTGTTGAACGCGATGAGGAACGCGGTGTCATAACCATCAAGGCAAAGAAAGCATTTGAAGGAGCTTAACCCTACAGAGCGCTGTAAGTCATAGACAGTATAAAATACCTCCCTATTTTTAATTCTCTTAATTGAAGTTAAAACTTAGCTTTAAGGGATGTTACTTCGATACTAGAGGGTAAATGATGAAAAGTCAGGGTGTTTCATGTATTACATACGACGGTGCATCGTTGCGTGAATGCCGCTTTAGCAAAGACATTGCAGAAGAACTAGCATTGACTCTGATACAGCTCGTGCCCATAGGTAGTGTAACGACCTATTCAAGCGTTGCGCAGCTACTTAACATCCATCCTAGAGTAATCGCACACATATTAAGGAGAAATAGGAAACCAATAATTTATCCGTGTCATAGGGTGGTGAGGTCCGACGGTCGTATTGGTGGTTACACACTATATGGTAAGCGTGCAGATAACATGAAGAGAAAGCTCCTTACTCTCGAGGGCGTACCAGTAATTAATGACCGTGTACCTTCTCAATATATATTAGATATTGCTAAATGGCTACTTGATAGCAAGTAATGCATTCAGTGCAACTTTTCTCTATCGAGGTTGTAATCCTTTAGTATACTCCATAAGCTCATCCTAAGCGCATTATAATCTTTCTCCGTATTTCCGAAGAATGAATCCTGCCGTAGTATTTCTCGCCCTTCAAGAAATAATGATACTGAGGGTTCACATCCCTCGACATGTAGTATAGCGAAGCTCATGTAATTTCTAAAAGCAGTCTCCAATCTATTAAGTAAATGCAATATCTGTCTTCCCTTCTCTGTATCTAGGTCTGCTAGGGCAAGAAATATTGTCTTCCTGGAATACACTTCCTTCTTAGCGTCGTTAATGTCCCTAAGCACTAACGGCAACTTTACCCCTCACATCTTTCCTTCATTTCCGACCTTATTATGTTCTTCAAACTTTGAGGTATGTAGACTTCAACGTCAACAGGCAACCTTCCTTGAGTTGATAACTTGACCTCGCTATCGTTGTATAAGACGATGTCATGCTTCAACATTTTCTTTAGCTCTTCGCAATCAAGTGTCTTTACTAACTCAACAAATTTCGTTTTGAAATCCTTACTGCTTACTATGTCTTTCTCGCTAACTAGCGCTCCGCATACTAAGCAATTTAAATCACGCATTAACGAATTGAAACCGCAACACGGGCACTGCGGTGGTAGGACAACGTATTTTTTCTTAAGCCAGGAATTTCTCCACTTAACACGTAGTACGTCAAGCAGATCGTTTCTTTTAAGTTTTTTCAGAAATCCGTAAATGCGTGGTATAACGCTTAATGCGGTATTCACACCTATATTGAAAACTATGAACTCTAGTTGCTCTGGTGACAGCTCGTCCACCATAAACGCTAACCTAGCGGCGATCACCTCATTAATTTTATCGCGGGCCCTTAGGTACCTCTTAGCTACGACCTTAACGTTGCTATATGACGCAAGTGAACCGTATAGTTCTATTATTATATCTGAAAGAAGTTCCTTGTATTGTTTTTCACTTAGTCCTAAGATGTCTAGACCCGTTAGGCTTACAAAATCCATTATGTACTTATCTATCCATGCCTCTATGTTTACTTCACGTCTTTTCTTTCTCCGGGCTTTCTTTGCCTTAGCCTGAGCATTCTTGTTATTCTTCTTTTTTCTTTTCTTCACCATGAGTTTAAGCCTCACCGCACATACAATTGATTAAGTCGACCATGTAATGGAACCTCATATACCTTTGATTTTAGTCCTTATTTCTATGATGTCACCGTCCCTTAGCACGTGATCTAAACCAACACGCTCGCCTGGGTAATTAGCGGAGGGACCCCAGATTCTTGCGTACTTGAAGTACCTTAAAAACTCCTCTCGAATACGTTTCACAGCATCTTCAACAGTAGCTCCTGCCTTAAGTATCATTGGCTCGGTCGAAGGTTTAGGGGAGTTAGGCTCTTTCGTGTAGATCCTAATTATTCCGACAATATCGAAGATAGTCTTGGGTATAATGTTCAGTCCTTCCTCTCTAATCGCTGAAGTAATTACTGTAGGTACGTTAGGCAATACTCTACTTATCAGCATCTTCACTTTCTCTATATACTCTTGAGTCACACGGTCTTTCTTCGTGAGCACTATCAATGAGGGCTTGAACGTAACTCTTTCGTAAATAGCTTTCTCAACGTCGTCTAGGGTCACGTGCCCATAGATCTTCACTATAGCGTTATATATCTTGTAGCTCTCTAGTAGCTTTCTGACGTCATCGGCTGTGCAGCCCTCTAGCCTTCCATAACTGATAACCTTTATTCCTTGTGCAGCCTTAGTCTTTTCTATCCTAACCCTACCCCTAGGCTTGATTATGTATATTCCAGCTTCGGAAAGCTCCTTACAGAGTACCTTAAGTTGCTTCAATGGTTTGTTAGATAGATCTACGACAAACATTATGGCGTCTGCATTACGTGCTAACCCAAGAACTCTAGATCCCCACCAAATTGCTCCTCGCGAAGCACCCTCAATGATCGCTGGTGCCTCCACTAGCTGGAACTGTATGTCCTCGAACTTCAGCATTCCAGGCACCGGGAACTTAGTTGTAAAGGGTACCTCGCTTACGTCCGGTTTAGCGTTTGTCAAAGCGGAAAGCAACGCACTCTTTCCAGAGTTAGGTAGCCCCAGCATTACTACCTGAGCAGCCCCTTCTTTCTCTATGAAAAAGCTCGGTGCTCCCGTGCCCGCTCTCCTAGCTTTACGCTCCTCGATCTCTTCCCTTAATTCAGCGATCTTTCTTCTAACCCAAGATCTCAGGTTCTCTGTACCCTTATGCTTCGGTATGGCTGATAAGTACTCCTCCAAAGCCCTTAGCTTCTCCTCAGGCGTTCTAGCCTCTAGGTATTTAACCCACTTTGCCCTAGCTTCAGCTGGCAAGTTAGTTGGCACGTCAGCACCCTAAGATTTCTTTTTTGCCTCTGTACCTTTTAATATAATGGATTAAATAACCTCACAACGCTTCACCCTTAGAGTTTTTGAACCACCTACTTAGTCTACGATTCTGCTTCTTCTTGGTAACCGTTATACCGAATCTTTTTAGTGTACCCCAAGACCGCCTGATAATTGAGGGTACTACTGTTGAAGAATCAATATCGATTAGGTGTTTCTCGAGCCACTCTATGGTTCTAGGGTCAGCCGGGTATCCGCTTCCAAAGTCACCGTAAGTTTCCTTGAGTTTCGACACGTGAAGGTCTCTGAGAAACTTAGCCACTATTGACGCAGCTCCAACAACAACGTATTTCCTATCGGCCTTAGGTTCCAGTACAAATGGTACCCTACTTATTCCTCCCTTAAGTATGGCGAGGGCTTTTCTACCCGTCACGGCGTCAACGTAGATTTTCTTAATTTGTAGCCCCATACGTGAAATATTATTTACTAAATCAATTACGGACTTAGCGTATAACACGTTGATGTTTGTCTTATCGATAACCGATGGAGGGAAACGCTTAACTATGACTGCTTCGGCATACTTCAGGACGGTTATCACCAGTCTAGACCTTGCACTTGGAGTGAGTTCTTTACTATCCCTGATCCCAAGTTCACACAGTCTCTGAAGCATGCGGGGATCAACGGCGACCCCGGCAACAAACATATCTCCTATAACGGGGCCTCGCCCAGCCTCATCTATCCCTAGAACTACGGTTCTTGAACCTTCTCCTCTCATCCGGGTCGCCTCTCCTCACATAACTTACTACCCACCTCAGTTCACGTATGTTAATATCTCTCCCCGTAATGTCCCTAAATATTTCCAACACACCCACTCTTGCGTGAGGAACGTATGACTGTATTGCCTGCATTAGTTCTCTAAGGAATTCCTCGGAAGGAACAACATGAGTTAGGACTGCGTGGGGTCCTAGTACGTGAACACCGTGGATGTGTACCGCCTTAGTACGTTCTAACATTATTGGAGGTAAATCATTAACTACGGTTAAAGGGTTATGAAGTGTTTTCCATCGCTTAACCCTACGCTCAATTATGTGTGAAATATCGAGGCACACACCTATTTTTCCGGGGTCAGCATGCATAAGTAAGTGAGGTAGGTGTTCTTCATTAGAGCAACACCGGTCCATTACAGTCTCAATAAGTAATGGTATTCCTAACTCATCAGAAAGTTGTGAGAGAGACTCCAGTGATTTACTCGCAGCTTCAAGGCAGAGCTGGTCCTTAGGTCCACACCAGGACTGGTTAGTGGATAAATGCACGACGAAGTAGAGAGGGTCTAACTTACTGGTCACGGACGTTACTATACCTGATACTATTCTCTCGGACAACCTCCTGATCTCTGGAATGGGGGAAGCTAGGAATGTCTCTCTCCACGGCAAGTGTAAACCTACTTCCAGCCCCTCCTTACGTATAGCGTCAATGAATGCGTCAGGTATCTCCTGAGTAAAGAGTAGTGGATAGTCTATACTTAATTCAATACCGTCTACGTTAATCTTCGCTAGGCTCTCCACGAAACTATGATTCATTATGCTCCGGTACCAGCAATTAATGAAAACTCTCATCTAGTATACCCCGTAATCTCCGTTATAGTTTGTAGAAGCTTCTTCATGGGATCTTCAAAGTCTTTAGTTAGCTTGCTTATTATATCATCATACGAGGGCTTAGTGCTCTTTGTGTGCTCACTTATTATTTCAAACACCTCATCGTTAGTAGTAACGTTAAATAACGGGTATCCCTTAGACCGCACGTACTCATTTATTGCTAGTCTTCCGGGGTAGTATGTTAAGCCAGGGGTTAGGAGTAACGCAGCTTCCCTAGCCATGGATGCACCGCCTGTTATGACGGCAGCTGCGTAATATGTAAGGCTCACACCATCGTATCCTCCCCGAATAATCCTAGGCTCTACTCCCAGGGAACCTAGCTCTCTGATTAGCTTGAGGTGGCTACGGTACCTAGGAAGTAATACTATAGTATATCCTTCCCTTTTCAACGTTAGCGCTAATTCAATGAGGTCTATTTCTACATTGAGTCCTCGATAGTATGTTGCTTTCTCCTCGTGAGGTCTCAGAACGACATATTTTCCACGATCAAGGTTCAGAGACTTAATGTAACTCACACTTGGTCTACTGCGAAGAATCCAAAAGAGCTCATCAACGGCCTCGTACTGAATTAGCTTGACATTACTGTGAAACATGTATCTTCTTACATCGCCCGGGTTTATGGCTTTAGAGCATAGAATGACTGACGCCAGTGGTAGTGATAAGCGGCTCGGTACCTCTGCATGTGGGGAATCCGTTATACCTACGTATGGGATACCTACACCGTAGGCAAGCCGAGCAGCTGAGGGATTAGGGTACGCTACTAGGGCAGCAGGATGCTTCTCCTTTACGATAGGTATGAGCTTCAATATCCGCTCAGTGTCTGCTAGAACCTTGTCATAAGGATCTCCCTCGGAGTACCTCCCCACAACGATGGGATTTATCCCTAAGCGTTTTAGCGAGCCTACGGTGTATTCGTATTCCCTACAGGTAACTAATGTACTGAATCCTGCCTTCTCTAACTCCATGGCTATGAATCCGAGCAGAGTACCTTGCTTTGAGGTCAGCGCATCCAACCACACGACGGTACTCAAATCCTAAGCCCTAAAGGAAATGCCGTGAAACAGTTTTTAGTTTATGACCCCGATGATAATGATGTGGTGATCATGCATAACAGACTGTTTGGGACCGACGGTGTGAGGGGAATTGTTAACGAGACGCTAACACCTGACTTCATACTGCGTTTAGCCTTAGCAATAGGGGAATACTTCCCTCCAGGTAGTAGAGTCTTAGTGGGGAATGATGCTAGAGCCGGAAACGAATATATAGTGAAGGTCGTGACTGGAGCATTAATAGCTTCCGGGCTTAAGGTCTATTACGCTGGAGCGTTACCAACGCCCGCGCTCCAGTTCAATGTTAAGGAACGCGGATTTGACGGCGGTGTGATGGTTACTGCCTCGCACAATCCTCCCCAATATAGTGGCATAAAAGTGATAATGGCTGATGGAGTAGAGGCCCCCCGTGACGTTGAGGAACGTATAGAGGAAGCTTTCTTTAGTGGTAGGTACAGAAGGATTCCTTGGCACACCTTCAAAGACCAATACTTCAAATTAAGTGATTCCGTGGAATATTACGTCGAGGGAATAGTGAAGAAAGTAGACTCAGAACGAATTCGGAAAAAGAAATTCCGTGTCATTGCTGACTGTGCTAACAATGTAGGTGCATTAACAACCCCCAGAATACTTAGACGCTTAGGGGTCAAGGTTCTCAGCGTTAATGCGCACCTCTCACCAATACCATATAGGGACCCTGAACCCGTGCCCGAGAACTTGACCGCTACTTCAGAAATTGTCCGGGCCATCGGAGCTGACTTCGGGGTAGCCCATGATGGCGACGCGGACAGAGCAATATTCATCGATGACACAGGTCGCGTGATCCCCGGGGATAGGAGTGCAGCTCTGCTGTGCTGGCATATAGTGGTGAATAGGAGGGACAATGCGCCTAGAAGAGTCGTGACAGCGGTTTCCTCATCAACTATAGTTGAGGATATACTTAAGGATCTAGGAGTTGAGGTGTACTGGACTAAAGTTGGTAGCGTGGGTATAGCGAGAACTATGATGAAAATAGGTGCTCTGGCAGGGTTCGAGGAGAACGGAGGCTTCATGTACCCGCCCCATCAATACGTGAGGGACGGGGGAATGACGCTGGCTTTAATGCTTGAGTATTTATCCTACGAGGGTAAGAAGTTAAGTGATGTCATTAAAGAGTTGCCTAGTACACACCTAATTAAGACTAAGGTTCCGCTAAGCGACAGAAGTAAAGCCGTAGAGATAATTGGGGAAATAAAGAGAAGGTATAGCAACATAAGAATTATAGACATAGACGGCGTTAAAGGGATCGGCGAGGACTTCTGGTTCCTTGTGAGGCCCTCTGGGACTGAACCCGTGTTAAGGATATTCGTTGAGTGCAGATCAAAGGATAAAGCAGAGAAATTACTTAATGATATACTCAGCATAGTAAAGGAGGTAGTGGAAGGATGAGGTACGCGTTAATGAACTTAATTGCTTGCCCTATGTGCAAGCACTTCCCTCTTAAACTTTACGTGTTCGAAGAGAGGATATTCAAGAAGGAATACGAGGTTAGCGTACCCTTCTGTGACATTTATTGCGGCAGGAGAGGGAAGAGCGTGAGTGAACTCAAGCCGGAGGAGCTAGACTGTAAGGAATGCGTGAAGCATGACGTGGTGGCGGGCGTTCTAATTTGTCCTAAGTGTGGTAGGTGGTACCCGATAATTAACGGCATACCGTTGATGTACCCTGATAGCAAGCGCAAGCATCCTAAGGTTAGGGAAAAGGAAGAGGAATTCCTTAGAAAGTATCGTGAAAAGCTGCCGGCAGAACTAAGAAGCATTATCTCCTAAATCTCCTGCGCCGCCTACGCCTTAAGCCCCGTAACAGTAGCTCGGTGGTTGTCTCTTCTGCTTCAATCTTAGGTTTCAGTTCTTCAACTGCCTTCATTAGGGATTCTGCCTCATTCTCAGGTAGTTTGTTCTGCTCTAAGAACTCTTCACCTGTTGACGTTAATCTTAACCTACGTGTTACAGGGTCTGTCTCAAGCAACCCTAAGTACAGCAGTATCCTGATGTCCTCTGCCAGCGTTCTGCTGCTGGGAGTATTCCCTATCATTATGAACTCGTATCCCATATCGACGTTCTTCTCGTTCTTTAGCATGTATATGAGATTCGTTAGGGAACGCTCCGAGATTTCCTTCATAACATAGATAGTGTACAGGATCCTTAATTTCTTAGGGTCCTTCTTAACCACCTCTATCGTTACGACGGGCTTAGTTACTATTCGTAGTTCCTTGCTTCCTCCAGAACCCTTCTGCGACAATCTATCACCGTTGTTATTTGACCCCTAGGAAAATTAAGCGTTCTCTATGTTTTAATTAGGCAAAAATTAAATCTTGTGACTTTATCTCATAAATTTTGGGTGATGTTGATGGCGGAAATAAAGGAGATAAAGGTAAGTCGAAGTGAATACGGTATAAGCATACACAGTCACATACGTGGGTTAGGGCTTGATGAAAGCGGTAACCCGAAACCTGTGGCTGACGGGCTAGTGGGTCAACTGGAAGCTAGGAAAGCGGCGGGCATAGTTGTCGAGATGATAAGGCAAGGCAAAATGACCGGAAAGGGCATACTATTCGTGGGTCCGCCAGGGACAGGCAAAACTGCCTTGGCAGTAGCTATAGCCCGGGAGTTAGGGGAGGACACGCCTTTTGTTGCCCTAAGCGGCGGTGAAATATATTCTACTGAGGTCAAGAAAACTGAAATATTAATGAGAGCTGTTCGGAAAGCCATGGGTGTTAAGATAAAGGAAATCCGGAAAGTATACGAAGGCGTAGTGAAAAGCATAAAAATAGCCTACGCGAGACATCCCTTTAACCCCTACGTAAAGGTACCGCGTGAAGCACGAATAACCCTAGCGACAAAACATGACGAACTCACACTAAACGTTGGTGAGGAAGTCACTGCACAATTAGTTCAATTACGTGTGAAGCGTGGAGACCACATATGGATTGACGCCGAGACAGGGATGATCCACAAGGTAGGCAGGGTTCGCGGTATTGAGAAGGCCAAGTACTATGACGTTGAACCATGGAAACTGGAGGAGGAAATGCCTAGTGGCCCTGTTAAGCGGGAGAAGGAAATAGTGAGGGTATTCACTCTAAACGACCTAGACGTGTATGCCGCCAGCCAAAGGCTATCACTTACAGGGTTATTTGGCATAGAACTGGAAAAAGAGATAGACGAGGAGGTGAGGAAGTCCGTCAATAATCAGATCCGCAAATGGATTGAGGAAGGTAAAGCAGAAATTGTGCCTGGCGTGCTTTTTATAGATGACGCACACCTACTGGATCTTGAAGCATTCGCATTCCTAACGAGAGTGCTGGAGTCAGAGTTCTCACCGATACTTATACTAGCAACAAACAGGGGCATAACGAAGATCCGGGGTACAGACATAGACTCGCCTCACGGCATACCGTTAGACCTTCTTGACAGGTTACTACTGATTCCCGTAAGGCCTTATACGAGGGACGAGATACGTAAGATAATAGAGATAAGAGCTGACGAGGAAGGAGTCGAGTTAAGCAGTGAGGCACTTGAGAAGCTTGCTGATATAGGTGCTGAGAGGAGCTTAAGGTATGCAGTGCAGCTTCTCAGGCCTGCAGCGATAGTTGCCGGCAGGAATGGGCATTCAAAGGTACTTGTGGAGGATGTCAATGAAGTAGTGCACCTCTTTGCTGATACCAAGACAAGCGTGTCGCTCATAAAGGAATACGAGGGTCTTTTTATGAAATAGCTTCCGCACCCTCTTCATCATCCAGGACGCTAACTAGCGGTATTAGTAATGAAGGGTCATCTATCTCAACCTTATCTCCGCTAGAGCTATTTTCACTTATGACTAACGTAATGACTAAATAACTTCCAACCTTAACGGCCTTAACCTTTTTTACCCTCATCCTCGTATGAGGGTCCACCTCAGCTAGAGAGTCACTTGATCCCGGACGAAAAGTATGGCTTGATGAAGCTAATACTTTAGCTCTTATACGTGTCGCTATGTATTGGTCATAGCCAGTTACGGCTAGGATAATCAACGTAATTGTCGCTATGAACAACATTATCTCTAACGTGTATCGTCACCCACGAATGTAGGTAGGGTATTTCAAACCTTAAAAAACGTAGAGCGCGTTACTTCCGTATTATACGCGATAACGCGTCGAGTGCATATGTTGCTGCTCCATGCGGATCAGGCGCTTTCGTAATGGCGGAACCTATGACAACAATATCAACACAGGCTTCAGTGAATTCCTTAATGTCCTCAGGTTTTATCCCCCCGCTAACGGAGATGATCACGTTGCTTAGGTCATTCTTTATCCTGCAAGCAAGAGCCCGGAATGATGTGCCCTTAATACCGAGTTTTCGTTGAACATCGATTCCTGAATGGATATTAATTATGTTAACTCCAAGATTATATAATTCTCTAACGCGCCGAGGAATTACATCGGGTTGTAAACCTATGGTGTCAGCAATGATGTCAACGTTCAGTTTCTTACCCTCAGTAACTGCGGCTTCTATAACAGCGTCGTCGCTTGATGCGAGAACAGTCACAATATCTGCGCCGTGGCGAGCCGCCATGCTGGTTTCAAGGGCACCTACGTCAGCTGTTTTCATGTCTGCAAGGATTAGGGCATCGGCCCTTGCTAGTGCCTTAATTATGCCCACGGATCTTATACCTTCAGCCTTAATTAAAGGTGTTCCAACCTCTACTATTGGTATTGGGAGGTCTCTCAGAGTAGACATTACACGTATGGCTTCTTCAATGTCTGTGAAGTCTAATGCCACCTGCAGTAAGGGATGCTCATATTGTTCAAGCATTTGAAGCAGTTTCCCCACGATTTCAACCGAAGATATAGTATATGAGGAAGCTATTAACGCATTTTTCTGTTTTCTGTAGGACTATGGCCTCAAGCCAGCCTCTTTATTGAATAGCCAGGAAAAAAGCGCTGAGAGTCTTTAATTTCACTTAAAGCCCGTTGCTTACTCTTTCTTGGCAATTACTATTTCGATGGTGGAAACCCTAGTTTGTCTGCCCTCGGCAGTGGTTACTACTTGGCTGCCAACCTTGATGTCCTTGATCTCCACCTTGTCGGGGAGGAACCTGCTTCTCACTATCTCGACGGTGTCAACAGCCTTGCTGATGGCTCTGCCCCTAGCCTTTATCACGATCTCTGAGACGCCCTGATTTAACAGGGTTAGGGTAGCTAGTACGTAGTTCATTACGGGCTTCTTACCTACTAGGACTACATTGCTTGAGATTGGACCTTGGGATGACATTGTTCTCTCACCTCATCTGCCTAAATTGCTTTATTCGCAGAGTATTCTTTACCTCTGCCTTATAAGTTTTGTTGTAGTTTGCTAGGAGGGTGTTTGGGAACTGCTTATTAGTATTCTGTTGGTTACCTACTCAGGTGAGGATAATGGAGGAGAGCCTTCATAAGGCAGAATTCACCGGAGTTGCGAGAATCAGTAAGGTGCCCTTAAGTATTGCTAGGGGATTAGCACAGGCAAAAATAACCCCGCAGGATCTGAGTAACCCTGTATCATTCCAGTTAGCCTTCTCAAGGCTATATGAGGCCCTTATGAAATCACTAGAAAAGGGTGAAGGTGAGACCTACGTTGCTGAAGTTAAGTTTATTGATAGTTTAGGGAATGAAGTTACGTTCGCAGTGGACGTGGGTGAGGAACCCCCCGCATTCAGTAGCGATGCGGTGAAGGTTCGGGTAATTGTGGAATTTTACGAGTGAGTTCCATAAGCGTTGACTTAGGCTTGATGAGGAAAACCCTAAACAAGCTAATGACGACTTATATACGTGGCTTCCAGAGAGGTGCATTTTAGTGGTTAATGATGCAGAACGATTGAAGATCCGGGTTAAAGGATGGATTGACTCCGAGGACTTTAAGAAAATATTGCGAGTAGCTGACTATGCGGGCAGAAGTAAAGGAATTTCTTATTTCCGCTTATCGAAAAATAAAGTATTGTCCAGTGGACTTTCGATCGATGAGATCCTATCTATCCTAGACGATGTAGGTGCTGAGTATGATTCTGAAATTGAGGACGTGCTTAATGACTACCTCCGTGCGAGTAGAGGTTCGGCAATACTTTCCTTCGATGGTGAGAGAATTTACGTTAAATTTGAGCGGTACTTAGGCAGGCTCTATGACAAACTAAAGGATCTACTAAGATACAATTCAAAGGACAAGATGTTCTATACGCTACCATATAAGTACCATGAATTAAAGACCAGGCTGCATGATCTAGGATTTAACGTAGAGGATCTCACGGGTTTCAAGAACGATTTGCCTCTGAACATTGATGCGGTGTTCACCGGTGAGTTAAGAGACTATCAGGAGGACGCCATAAAGTCCTGGTTAAAGAATAATGGGCGGGGCGTCATAGCATTGCCCACAGGCTCCGGAAAGACCGTAATAGGTGTAGCTTCAGTAACTGAGGTAAAACAAAGAACCTTAGTAATAGCCTATACCAAAGAGCAGTTAATGCAATGGAAGGACGCATTCCTCAAATTCACAAATATTCCGGAATATACCATAGGTCTTTACTACAGTAAAGAAAAGAGAATCGCGCCCATAACGCTAGCGACATATCAAACAGCGTATAAGCATACAGCAAAACTTGCGCCATACTTTAACCACATCATAATAGATGAAGTTCATCATCTGCCAGCAGAGAAGTTCAAACACATAGCCGTGAGTATGCCATCAAAATATAGGTTAGGACTCTCAGCCACACCTTATAGAGAGGATGGAAAACATGCGATATTGTTCCCGTTAATGGGGGGTATAGTATATTACAAGACCCCTCAGGAACTTGCGGAGAAGGGCTATTTAGCTAAGTACAGGATAATAACCGTTAAAGTACCGTTACTTCCTGCTGAGAAGAGAAGATACGAGGAACTAAAGAAGAGATTCAGGAGACTAGCGGGTTACGTTGATTTCGACACCATAGTTGATGCAGCGAGAAGAGGTGATGCTAGAGCAATCCAAGCACTACGTATTCACTCTGAGATGCGCCAAATAATACGGAAATCCGAGGCTAAACTAAGGAAAGTTGAGGAAATAATAAGGAAAGAACTCGCTGAAGGATCCAAGATAATAATATTCGCTCACTACGTGGATCTAGCAAAAACCTTGGCTAACAGGGTGAAGGCATACCTACTTACTGGCGAGATGGATGCGCGGGAACGAAGGAAAGTGCTAGAGGAATTCAAAAGATGCAGGAGTGGGGTTCTAGTAGTAACTACGGTAGGGGATGAGGGCTTAGATATACCTGACGCTAACGTAGGCATTCTAGTAGCCGGAACAGGATCACGCCGTCAATTCATCCAGAGACTCGGTAGGTTACTACGGCCCGGTGAGGGAAAGGAAGCTAAGTTATATGAAGTAATTGCTAAAGGGACAGCCGAGGAAATTCAGTCAAGAAAAAGAAAAAAGGTAAACATACAGGACTTCAAGGATTTAGCAAACGTAGAGTAATGCCCTTAACGCAAGCGTCTTCATAAGTTCATTGTTATTATTTATGAGCCCAGTCATAATTATTGATCCATTATACGGAATCTCACTTATCAACACATAATCGTCAAGGAAGATTAGGGGCTTTGAAAGGACCATTAGTTTCTTAGGAACATCACGTACAATTTCAGCCTCAAGAGGGGTACTGGGGTGCTTCAAACCGTAGAGCATAGGGTGAACACGCCATAAATGCCATGCTAAACCCTCAACGGATTCGGTAACTATGCCTGTTAATCCAGGTAGTAAGGCAATATGTTTCGTATGAAACACCTTGCTAAAGTAGTCATCCCATGTAATTTCGGAGTTGATATCAACTACGAGGCACTTGTTGCCCCTAACAGAGGTTACCCGCTTATTAACGAGCTGTATTATAGGATTAAGTAAGTCTTTGAGGGCACCTGCTCCTATAACGTCAGGGCGACTACCCAGCAGGATTTTTCCATCTACCCAGCACTCCTCTGTAATACGATAATATCTGTAGGTAGCGTCTAAAGGCTTAGGTGTGATTAGGGTTAGTGGGGGTAGAGTAACGTGCCTTGTTACTCCGTTAATATCTAAAGGAACAACCGAAGGCCTCATTATTACGTAGGACTCATCGCTAAATTTTAGTGCGTCCATTACTATGCGCACTTCATTGTTGAACCGTGAGTATTGCCCCACTAGGTTAGCAAAGTAACCTTCCTCCAGTCTCATCCTACTCAGCGCCTAGGAGGATATTCAATCATATGTTAAAGTCTTTAGGGGCACATATATTTAGCTGAGGACGGTAAGACAGTTAGGGGAAATGATGAGCTTTGTAAGGGCGGATCCGTGGATCCGCTCAGGATGAGGAGAACCGGGCTACTGAACATCCTAACATCATCAAAATTTACATAGTGTAGCGTAATGATCGTGTTTTGCGTAAGGAGCGAGTTTAACTTTCACGGTTTACCTTTATTAGGATTGTATACCAGTATATACGATGATGGCGCTATGCCTGCCGCGATAGTTCTCGTAAACACCGAAATAGGTGCAGAATCACAGGTTATGGAGGCTCTCTCACAAATAGAGGGCGTCAAGGAAATACACGTAGTATATGGTATGTATGATATTGTAGTTAAAGCAGAGGCTAACTCCCACGAATCCCTAAGGGAGCTAGTAATAAATAAGATTCGAAGGATACCGCAAGTACGTGGCACAACCACAATGATCATAATTGAGTCAAAAATAATATGACCTCAGTAGCGAACATTAGGCAGTTAAAATTTGAGCTAAGTAAGTTTTTGATGCTAATCCTTTACCCCCAATTAAGTAAAACCTAGTTCTGAAGAAGCCCTTCTTTTAGCCATGGTAATTCCGTAACCTTCCCTTCTTTCACTCCCTTAAGAAGTGCGCTAGCTTCCATTAACCCGCGCTTAAATATGGCTGTATTGGCCTTCCCAAGGTCAGTGTTTGGATGGGGTAGCTTATCGGTACAGCAATCCTGCATAGGTAAGCCCAGGAACTCCAGTAGCCTCACTAGGAATCCCAGCATGAACATGTTAGCTCCTGCAGGGTTACCAAGCCTAATTGCCTCCTCTGAAGCGTTAACTACTACTGTGAGGGCTGAGTGACTCTTTATTGCTTTTAGTATCGTCTCCTTCTCTGGGACCTTCGTACCAGGGATTGACGGTCTCAGTACTTTGTCATTCACTATGCTGAGCGAGAACTCCGGGTTGACGTAATTTAAGTATCGGGCACCTTCTAGCATTTCTAATGCAACCATTACGTGTGCTTCATGCAGCGGCACGGTGGGAGCGTACACGTCATTACCTACCCTTACGTGAACTATCACTGAACCCCCACGCTGGCTCATGCCGTGGGTCTCTGCAACTAAGGCTTTAACACCCGCTTCGACTGCGCACGCGCCAAGGATTTTTGAGAGAGTGAGTATGCCTTGACCCCCTACCCCAACTACAACTATATTGAGCACCAAGGTGCCTCACCTCCAGAATTTCTCTATTAAGCCTTTCTGCAGCTTATATGTATCAGAATGATCCACGGGCATTATCGCGTTGACTGGGCACACCTGCGTACATGCTCCACACCCCACACAGAGTTCTGGGTCTATGTGAGCACGACCTTCTTTATCCGGGTAAATCGCAGGACACGCAAAAGCGTTGTAGCACGTACCGCATTTAATGCACTTACTCAAGTCAACTTTGAAGAGCGGTAGCTTTATTCCGGCCCTCCTTAGACTCCGTAAGGCGCTTAGGGCGCACTTTCGCCTAGCTACTATCACAGCAGGTTCCCTCTGCCTGCTCGCGTGCTCTATTGCCTTATTGAGCGTGTCCTCAACCTGTGTTACGTCAAAGGGATCTATCACCTCGACAAAGTTAACTCCAAGCCCCTTGACAACACTTTCCAAGGGAACGTAGTTCTCGGTAGCACCTGCTCCCCTGGTGGCGGGCGAGGGTTGATGGCCAGTCATGGCGGTGATCTCATTATCGAGGATTATCACGACTATTGGTGTCCCATGCCATACGGCGTTCACCAGTGGGGGTATGCCTGTATGGAAGAATGTTGAGTCACCGATTATGGCGAGTATGATGGAGTCAAGTACGTGTGCGAATCCGTTAGCGGTTCCTATGCTTCCGCCCATATTGATAATTACGTCTTGGAGATTGTATGGCGGATTATGGGCTAAGGCATAACATCCTATGTCGCCAGCAGCTACGTAGCTTAGTTTTTTCCTGTTGAGGTACCTCCTTATAGTGTAGAAGAGCGGGCGGTAGGGGCATCCTGGACAGAATGTTGGTGGGCGCGGGGGTATCGGTAAGGCTTCCTTTGCATTGCTTGTTGTCAGTGCTCTTGGCTTTCTGCCTTCAGTAAATAACTTTAACGCATTATATATTCGCTCGTGACTCATCTCGTAGGGAAGCCCAATGAGATCCTTCCCATGCAGCTCTACAGTAATTCCCTCCTCATAAAGTATGGCTTTCACTTCCTTTTCAACAACAGGTTCTAACTCCTCCACAATCAGAACCTTCTCAACACTCTCTAGGGCTTTGAGAAGTAGCTTCCTAGGAACAGGGTATGGCGTACTGAGTTTTAGTATTTTCCAACCATCTCCTACTTTCCCAGACACTACTGTCTCCTTCACATACGCGTACGCTATTCCTGATGCTATTACTAAGTTCCTTCCGTCACCTTCTATTCTATTAAACGGAACTGAGTTAACTTCATTCGTTATCTTCTCCCATCTTGTTAGCATTGCTTCACGATCTTTCCTAGCGTTTGACGGTGTGAGTACGTATTCTTTTTTCCTAATGAACTCACCGCGCGTGGTTAACCTTGGTATGGTTCCTAATGTGACTGGACCGCGTGTGTGGCTTAAGCGGGTAGTGGTTCTTAGGATTACTGGGTGCTTTACCTTCGAGCTGAATTCAAAAGCGAATTTACATAGTTCTTTTGCCTCTCCAGGGTCTGAGGGTTCAAATACAGGTATGTAGGCATGCACACCATATAACCTGTTGTCTTGTTCATTCTGGCTGCTCCACATACTCGGGTCATCAGCAGTTACTATCACGAAACTCTCCCTTACACCCGTATATGCCGAACTCATCAGTGGATCCGCAGCTACGTTAAGCCCCACATGCTTCATCGCAACGAGTGACTTGACGCCTGAAATAGCTGCGGCGTAAGATACTTCAAACGCTACTTTCTCGTTAACGCTCCACTCGACGTAGATCCCTAGTTTGTCCTTTACTTTAAGGAGGGACTCCACGATCTCTGAGGAGGGGGTTCCCGGATACGCGGCTGCTAAACCCATGCCTCCTTCAAGGGCTCCTCTAGCTATTGCTTCATTTCCTAGCATTAATATAGAGCCTTCTTTCAATGTAATAGTATCTTCAAACTCCATTTCGATATGACCAAATAGGTTTTGTGATTAACCAAAATTATTTTTAATGCTGCACTCGTTTATGAAGAAATTTATGGTGATTTATACTGTTTAAGCAATCAACCTTTCCTTTTATTCCCTCAAGGTAGCAATGAGTAATCCTTCGAATACCGGTGATGGGTTGAGGGGCCTACTCTTGAATTCCGGATGTGCTTGAGTACCTAGGTAGAACTTAGAATCCTTAAGCTCCATTATCTCAGCCATGCAGTCATCACTAGTGCCGCTTACTACGAACCCATGGTCCTGGAACTCATCGATGTAGTCCGGGTTGACTTGATATCTGTGCCGATGCCTCTCAAGCACTATTTCTGCGCCGCCATAGATCTTGTGTGCCAGCGTACCCGGAACTAACTTTATGGGTCTTGCGCCAAGGCGCATGGTACCACCTAGTACTTCAACGTCTCTCTGAAAGTCCATTAAGTCCACTACTGGGTGAGGAGTGTTAGGATCTATCTCCGTGCTATTCGCGTTTCTATATCCCAAAACATTCCTAGCGAACTCAACAACCATTACCTGTAGTCCGAAGCATATTCCAAGCACGGGTTTGCCTGACTCTCTTAGTTCCTTTACAGCTTCCATTTTACCCACTAGTCCCCTCTTACCGAAGCCTGGCAACACCACAGCGCAGTCTATTTCTTCAGGGATTTCTTTAGGATTTATGCGACCCTGCTCTATGTCCGTGGCCTCAAACCACTTCAGAATGGGTTTTAGGTTCAGTTTTGCAGAAGCGTGCTTCAACGCCTCAATTATACTTAGGTAGCTGTCCCTTAACTTCGTGTACTTACCTATCATACCTATTCTTACGGGTTCTGATGTGGTCTTAACTCTCTCTACGAACTCCTTCCAAGCAGTTAAGTCTGGCTCGTTTAACCTGATCTGAAGCTTATTGCTAACTACATCAAGTATTCTCTGCTTATGCAGGATCAATGGTACCTCATATACGGTCTCAACGTCGGGATCACTGAATATTGCCCTTTCAGGTACGTTACCGAAAAGCGATAACTTCCCGCGAGCCTCAGCACTGAGGTGCGTGGGTGACCTAGCAATGAGGATGTCCGGCTGAATACCTATTCGGCGTAATTCTTGGATACTATGTTGTGCTGGTTTCGTTTTTAGCTCGCCTGTAGTGGTTAACCTAGGTACTAGAACTACGTGAGCGAAAAGCGTATTAGTTTCTCCTAACTCAAGCCTTAACTGCCTAGCAGCTTCTAAGAAGGGTAGTCCCTCAATGTCACCTACAGTTCCCCCAATCTCAACGATAGCGACGTCAGTCCCTTGCTCCTTTGTCACGTCAAGGATCTCCTTCTTGATCTCGTCAGTAACATGTGGTATTATCTGGACGGTCTGACCTAGGTATTCACCTTTTCGCTCCTTCATTATTACAGTAGAGTAAATCTTCCCTGTTGTTATGTTGTTCTTCTTGCTTAGGTTAATATTAAGGAATCTTTCGTAGTGCCCTAAGTCAAGGTCCGTCTCTCCACCGTCCTCTGTTACGAATACTTCCCCATGCATGTAAGGATTCATTGTTCCTGCATCAACATTAACGTAAGGGTCGATCTTTATCGCCGTAACAGATAGCCCTGAAGCTTTAAGCAATAATCCTAAAGAGGCTGTTACGACCCCTTTGCCGAGCCCTGAAAGCACTCCTCCCGTAACGAATATCAGCTTAAGCACCATCAATACCACGTCGTTGATTCTGTTATCCGAGGTTATGAGTTTAGTGCACGCTTAAGCCCTCTGTATTTCTTCGAAAAACCTAAGGGATCTTTCAAGATTTGAGGAATATATTTCAACATGTTTAACGGCGATGCCTTACCCTCCTGCATGTAAGCATACTCACCAGCAATAGCGTTGGTGAACGCGGCTACGCAGGCAGCCCTAAAGGGATCCTTAGTCCTAACTAAGGCAGTCGCTAATATACCAGCTAACACGTCTCCAGTACCGCCACAACTCATATCTTGATGACCGACACTAATCCTTAACTTGTAGCTTCCCGTCGGTGCCGCAATAACGTCTGCAGGTCCTTTCAGAAGTGTATTCGCCCTGTACTTCCTAGAGATTTCCAGGGCTATGGCAACTCTTTCATTAATACTCTGAGGACGTAGGCTCCTCTGTAGCAGTGCTGATGCTTCACCTAAATGGGGCGTAAGTACTAGGGTTACGTTTTCGGGTATATTAATACTAGGTAATACCTTCAGTGCATCGGCATCAAGCACTAGGGGCACGCCCAGCTCGCTGGCAAGCCGCAGTAGGCTCTCAACAAAGCCTGCTGTTTCGTCATGAAGACCTAGTCCCGGCCCAGCAACTATTACGTCGACCTTGCGTATGAAGCCCTGCTCCCTCAGAATGCTTACGTGGCCTGCATTCAAGTGATCTCCCCTAAGTGGTACTCCTAGAATCTCGGGACTGAACCTATGGCTTAACACTTCCTCAAGCGATGCAAGGAACACTAAGTCGGCGCCCGCGTACCATGCCCCAAGCGCCGTTAGCCACGGTGCCCCCACAAACTCCTTCGAGCCAGTGAATACGAGGACACGACCCCCATCACCTTTCTTCGCATCACGCTCCTTGTGTTTAAACCATACAGCAACATCTCCCGGCCCCACGGCTTCGAAGGCGTTCTTCGGTGTGCCTATGTTAACAACCACTAACTTACCCACGTACTCTGTGGCTTTAAGGAGGCCAGGCTTTACTGCTGCCATTGTCACCGTTATGTCAGCCTTAACGGCGTCTCCGGGCACCTCCCCGGTATCTGGGTTGACACCGGAGGGTACATCTATAGATACCTTTAACCCCTGCGATGAATTAATCGATCTTATAGCGTAAGCAATATCCCCGTGGGGTGCGCCACGAACACCCGTTCCAAGCAATCCGTCAATAATTACATCCTCAGAGAACTGTTGCCCTAAGGAGTAGCGAGTGATTTTAACACCCCTAAGGTTCTTGAGAACTTCGAAATTAGCTACAGCATCCTCATTCCTAATCACTTTGCTGGTTAAGTATACGTTAACCTGAAACCCGTGATTCAGTAAGTGTCTTGCGGCGACGAAAGCATCGCCAGCCTTTCCGCCAGAACCAGCTACTACCGCAACGGTATGAGGCCCCTCCCCCACAGTGTCAACTATTACGCGGGCTACTCCGGCCCCCGCATTTTCCATCAGAAGCCTTGTTGGGACACCCCAGAACTCCGAATTCAGGTCCGTAGCCCTCATCTCAGCGACCGTCAAAACACGCGGGTGCATTCAGTATCCCCGCCTTCCTTATGAGGTAGAGGTCTTATAAGGTGCCCTCAAGTAACAACCTTCACACAGGTATTTAGGATGATTATCAAGGGTATGTGCCCTAACTGTGGAGGGCCAATAACGGAGAGGAGGTTGCTCGCTGGGTTACCCTGCAATAGGTGCTTGCCAGAGAGGGAAGTTAAACGCGTAAGGAGCTTGGGATTAAGGAAAGTAATCACCGACCTAGGGCGCGTAAAAGGGCTAATAGACGCGTTCCTCCTTGAGGATGAATTAGGGGACTTTGAAGAGTTCTTCAATAAACTAACGGGGAAGAAGTTCTGGAGCATACAGCTAGCATGGGCCAGAAGGATGCTAGCGGGGGAGTCTTTCGCGCTCATCGCACCGACGGGCGTCGGGAAAACCACACTCCTTCAGGTCTACGCGATCTTCAAGGCACATAGAGGCGAGAGAGTTCTGTACATAGTACCTACCAGGGAACTAATGAAGCAAGTAGTATCCTCACTGAAATCACTCGGTGAAGGATTAGGCGTAATGGTGTTTGATTCAACGACCTTCAAGAAGAGCGAACAGAACAACACTGGCAAACGCGTAGACGTGCTGACACACGCGTTCCTCTTCCGCAATAAGGACTTATTCCATGATGTTAGATATGGGTTAGTGATCGTAGATGACTTTGACGCACTACTGAAATCATCCTCCCTAATAGACCTAATACTAAAGACACTAGGCATAGGGGAGAAAGCAATAGAACTAGCTCGCAAGATAGTCGCGCTCAAGTCCGAGCTATTCTTCTACAAGTACGCTGGTAACGAGGAACGCGCTGAGGAAGTCAGTAAGAAGCTCTATGACATTGAGCTTGAGCTAGCGGCGGAGCTAGATGTGAGTAGCGTAGGGCAGTTACTAATAGCTAGTGCCACAGGCAGAGCGAAGGGAACTAGGATAAAGGTTCTCCGGGAGTTACTAGGTTTCGAAGTTGGGTCGATAATGGATTATTTACGCAATATTGTTGAGGTAATTACGCCTTACGATGAGGACAAGCTAGTTAAGGTACTTAAAGAGTTGGAGGGAGGCACACTAGTATTTGTAAGTAAGGAGATCGGTGTAAGTGGTGCTAAGAAACTTGTAAGTACACTAGTAAAACACGGAATTAAGGCGTCACTTGCAACATCAAGGAAAGCATTAGAGCTACTAAAGAGTGGAGAGGCCGAAGTACTTGTTGGCGTTGCGACATACTACGGAATATTAACTAGAGGAATAGATGAACCGCTACTAATATACAACACTGTGTTTATTGGTGTTCCCAAGTTCGAGTTTGACTTACGATCAATGCTAGAGAACCCTAGATCTTTCGTGAGAACACTCATTGAGGCATCAAGGAAAGGATTCACACTTAGTGAGGAGGAGAAAGAACTCGTAAGGATCTTAACTAAGCTAAGTCCAGGGAAGATCAAGGTGCTACAGGCAGGAATAAAAGGATATATTAAGTTAGAGAGCTTCCTAGCAGAGATTAAGGAGAAAATCCAACGCACTATACCTAAACTGATGAAGTTCATCTCCGCATATGTAAGGGAACACGGGAAATTCGTTAGTGAGTCCTACGTCATCATTAACAAGAGAAGTAAGCTTGTTGTCAGAATACCTGACGTAATGACGTATATACAAGCATCTGGCAGATGTAGCAGGTTATTTAAGGGCAGAATGACGTTAGGACTGTCAGTAATATTCTACCTTGACAAGGACATTCTCAACATATTTCAGAAGAAGTTACGGAACTATGTTGCCTCCTACAACCCTATCTCGTTAGAGGATGCTGACCTTAACGAGATAAAGAGGAAGCAGAGAGAGTCAAGGAGCGGCACTGGTGAAGGCATGGATGTGAATAAAATTAAGTCAGTACTAATAGTCGTTGAATCACCTACTAAGGCAAGGACAATTTCAAAGATGTTTGGTAGGCCTGGACGAAGGTACCTAGGGGAGTACGTTGCGTATGAGACTGTGATTACGTTAGATGATAAGGTCTATGTGGCGACGATAGCCCCGACTTTGGGACACATACTTGACTTACAAATAAACGGCGGACTTCACGGTATAAGGAAGGCCCAAACTGGTTTGACGCCAGTGTACTCGACGATTAAGAGGTGTGCTGACTGCGGTTATCAAACCACAGATGAAATAGATAAGTGCCCAAGGTGCGGCTCTACGAGGATACGTGATAGCAAGAAGATCGTGGACGCGCTCAGAAAACTTGCGAGGGAAGCTGACATAGTATTCCTTGCCACGGATCCCGACGATGAAGGGGAGAAAATCTCTTATGATGTGTACTTACTGCTCCGCCCGTACGTCAATGTGTTTAGACGCATAGAGTTTCATGAAGTAACTAGGCAGGGTTTCCTCAAAGCCTTACTGAATCCTAGGGACATTGACCTAAGAAGAGTTGATGCTCAAATCGTAAGAAGAGTTGACGATAGACTAATAGGTTTTGAGCTAAGCACGGTCCTCAAGGAGAGGCTGGATAGGTACTGGCTCGGCGGAGGAAGGGTGCAGACACCTGTCCTCAAGTGGGTAGTAGACCGGTACAGACGGTATGTTGACTCGAAAGGATACTTACTAATAATCACGTTGCCAGAGAGACTACGCATTAAGTACTTCACGAAAGACAAGGATGTAGCGGAAAGGATTCTCCGTCATGTTGCATCTGAAGGGGTAACCCTAGAATTAATCGAGGAATATGAGAAGGAGCAGAATCCGCGCCCACCGTACACCACCGACACACTACTCTTTGATGGGGTAAGGATACTTAAGCTGAGCCCAGGTAAGGTGATGAAGATTGCACAGAACCTCTTTGAACTCGGTTATATAACATACCATAGAACCGACAGTACCCACGTCTCTGCTACGGGGATCGAGATTGCGAAGGAGTACTTGATTAAAGAAGGGTATGGCTCTGATATACGTCCTAGATCTTGGGGAGGTGAAGGAACGCACGAGTGTATAAGGCCGACTAAGCCCCTGAGGAGTCTTGATGAGGTTGAAGACCTGGGATTCATGTCGTTCAGTAACTTAACGTGGTACCATAAGAAGCTGTATGAGCTGATATTCCGTAGATTCATAGCTTCACAAATGACCCCGGCAAAGCTACGTGTCCGTAAGTTCAGGGTAATACTTGGTGACGCAGAACTTCACGTGGAGGTACCTGTCGAAATAATTGAAGAGGGCTTCATGAAAGTACTCCCAGAAAGAGTTTATGGGTACTTCACGCAAGGAAAGGTATTCAGGTTTAGTGAGAATATAGAGTCTAAAGTAGTACGGGCATCGGAGGTCTCACTCTACACGGCGTCAGATGTGATCAGGATAATGAAGGAGAAGAGAATAGGAAGACCTAGCACGTACGCAAAAGCAGTTGAGAATAATATGCGCCATGGTTACGTTATAGCCTCCAAGAGGAGACTATACCTGATACCTACGAAACTCGGTATGGAGGTTGCGGACTTAGTAAGCAGATATTACCCAGAGTTAAGTGATGTAAAAGCTACAAGAGAGCTAGAGGTGTTATTAGATCTCGTAAGGGAGGGTAAGATAAGCAGGAAGAGTGCATTAATCCTGTTGCTAAGTGATGTCGTAAGGATTAGGGTGGGCCGTGAACTCATGGCGGCCTCGGAAGAGTTGCTAACGGTGCCGGAAACACAGACACGCGCAGAGGCACTATAATGCGGAACAGACGGTATTTGTCGTTTATTCCACTAATAGATTCTCTCTATTAGTATCTCGATAAATGACACTATCCTGCCTCTAACCTCATTACTTCCTATCCGGACGTCCACAAGCTTTAGGGCGTCACCCATACGTTCCTTTAGTGCATTGTACAATGCCACTGCTTTAGAGATATTATTGCCTCTTCCACGTATTAACACCTGTCGATATCCTTGGTTGAACAATATTGCTGCCGAAACTATGTAATCCCCTAAAGGCCTATTACCAACGCTTACTTCACCACGTTCGCTCATAAATAACCCCTAAGTATTTTAATGAATAGCTTTAAAAGTCGTGACCTGCCTGATACAGGAAACTCACCTAAAACTTAAATTAGGAGGCATTAGGTTAGACTGTAGGTGTGGACTATGGCAATCCAGAGAAGCGAGAGTCCTCTAAGGACTCTAAGGTCTTCCGTCAATAAAGACGTGCTGGTTAAGATTAAAGACGGGAACTCGTATTATGGTAGGCTAATAATGACCGACCCCACAATGAATGTGGTCATGACTGATTGTGAGGAAATCTCTGATGAAGGGGGAGAGCCTATAGCTAGGTACGGCACTGTGTTAATCAGAGGGAGTCAGATCCTCTATATAATAGTTGACTACCACAAGCAGTAGCTCTACCGGCTTTCACTCACCTTTGTTACGTGGTATTGTTTACAGTTCAACGCTAGCGTTAAGTAGTTTCACTAGAAATAAGGAAAGCTTTAATTTCATATGTCCCCCCTCTGAAATTAGGTATGCAAAATGCGGGGAAGAAACATACGTGTGGAGGCCGTTTACTGGACGCCGGTTGAGGAGCAGATGGTAGAGCTTGTTGAGAGAAAGGGTATTGGTCACCCGGATTACGTAGCGGATGCGGCTTCTGAGGCATCCAGTGTTATTCTCTCGAAATACTATCTTGAGCACTACGGATACATCCTTCACCACAACCTCGATAAGGTCCTGCTTGTCGGGGGTCAGGCAAGGCCCGTCTTCGGTGGCGGAGAAATTCTTCATCCAATATACATAATAGTTGCTGGCAGGGCAACGGAATACGTCATTAGCAGGGATGGCAGAATAGAGAGAATTCCGGTCGGGACACTCATTATAGGGGCCGTTAAGAACTGGATAAAAAAGAACTTCCGTTTCCTCGATCCAGAGCGTCACGTCATTGTAGACTACATGATAAGGAGTGGAAGTTCAGACCTTGTGGGGCTCTACGAGCTAGGCAAGAAGACTAAGCCTTTAGCTAATGACACAAGCTTCGGCGTAAGCTTCGCCCCGCTCTCAACGCTGGAGACTCTAGTCCTAAAGACCGAGCGTTTCCTTAACTCCAGGGAATTCAAGGAGAAATTGCCTGAGGTCGGAGAGGACATTAAGGTTATGGGGTTAAGGACAGGGAAGAAAATAACGCTGACAATTGCGGCAGCCATGATATCCTCGTTAATACCCGATATGGATCATTACCTATCGGTAAAGGAGGAGGTTCTAAACAAGGTGAGCGACTTGGCATCTAAGATAGCACCCGACTACGAAGTCGAGGTTCAAGTTAATACAGCAGACAAGCCTGACAAGGGGATAGCCTACATAACCGTAACGGGAACGTCGGCAGAGCACGGAGATGACGGAATGACGGGCAGAGGCAATAGGTCTAACGGACTAATAACTCCCCTAAGATCCATGAGTCTTGAAGCAACGGCAGGAAAGAATCCCGTTAGTCACGTTGGTAAATTATATAATGTATTAGCCATGAGGATAGCCAACAGAATCGCTAGCGAGATCCCGAAAGTTCGCGAGGTCTATGTAGAGATATTATCAAAAATAGGTCATCCAATAGACTTACCTCAGGTAGCAGTGGCAAAAATACTTCCGGAAGATCCCGCATCATTCCTCTCCATGAAGTCGGACGCAGAATCAATAATTAACGAGGAACTTGAAAATATAACGAAGCTAACGGAACTCATAGTCAATGGACAGATAATGCTGTTTTAGTAACCAAAACACTCGACCGTCAGTGATGAATGAAACCGGGTCTGATGACTTAAGGTAAAGTGATGAGGGGT
Source organism: Desulfurococcales archaeon (assembly GCA_027064885.1). GTDB lineage: Archaea > Thermoproteota > Thermoprotei_A > Sulfolobales > NBVN01 > WAOL01. The sequence goes on along the minus strand of JAMOOZ010000044.1, from coordinate 31,213 downwards.
CGGTGGCTGAGATTTTTAGTTCATTATATTCTTCATTAAAAGGGTAAGGAATTGGAGTTAGCTTTACTCTACAAGAACTTAGACAAAAATTGCTTCATCGTCCTTAGGGTTCTAGATTCGATGTTGGGCAAGTACGAATATGTCCCCTTAGAGATAATAGAGAAGAAAAGCAAACTGCCGCCTAAGGTTCTGGCACGTGTATTAACTAAGCTAAACAAGATAAAAGCGATAATACGGACACCAACCCCTAAGACAGGCTACCGCCTTACCTACATAGGTTTAGATTTGCTGGCCCTTCATTCTCTTAGTAATGCTGGGATAGTAGCGTATCTCGGGACAAAGGTCGGTATGGGGAAGGAGAGCGAAATATACATTGCCAAAAACTCTGAAGGACGCTTGCTTGCTGTGAAGTTCTATAAAATAGGACGCGTCAGCTTCCAAAAGGTAAAGAGAGTGCGATCCTACCTTGCGGACGAGGCTAATTGGATGATCAGATCTAAAGTTACGGCTGAGAGAGAGTATAAAGCGCTGAAGGACTTAATTAAATTCACGTCTTACGTCCCTAAACCCTATGGATGGAATAGACATGCAGTAGTGTTAAGCTATATAAGTGGGGTCGAACTTTACCGCTACAAAGTAGCGATTGACCCTGAGGGATTGCTTAAAAAGATACTGTACACTTTGAGGGAAGCTTACCTCCATGTAGGCATAGTCCATGGTGACTTAAGCGAGTACAACATAGTCGTCTCCATAGAAGGCGATAATGAGGTACCCTACATAATCGACTGGCCACAGTACGTGTACAGAGACGATCCAAACCACAAGGCTTTTCTCTGCAGGGACGTGGAATACGTGCTCAAGTTCTTTAAGCGCCGTTACCGAGTCAACATTGATGTCGAGAGAGCCATCAAGTATGTCAGGGGAGAAGCAGAGGAGTTATAGGCATGAACGGACATACGTAGGCGTAGACATAGTTAGGAGCGGCGGCAAAGCCCTTAATAAGTACGTCTACGCCATAGCACTAGTTAGGAACGGCCGAGCGCTCAAAGTAGATAGAGGTAACCTTGGTCGATTAGTAAGGTACCTATGGGATTACAGACCCGCAACGCTAGCAACGGACAACATCCTTGAATTAGGAGGCTCTAAAAGGAACTTAGTTCGAATACTGAAGCTCGTACCGCCAGATACAGAATTCGTTCAGGTAACTTTAGAAGGGCAGACGCTCGTGAACTTAAGACGTGTAGCCAACATAGCAGGCATGGAACTCGATAAAGGTAGGTTGAATCCCGCTAGGACAGCGGTTCTTGTTGCAACCTTAGCATGGAGCGGGTACGGAGAGAGACTAGACGTTTATGAAAGGAAGGTCAGGATAAATGTATTCAAAGGCAGGTCTGGTCATGCCGGAGGCTCGCGTGCGAATAAATTCCAGAGAAATCTCCGAGGAGCTGTAGCGCGAATGGTTAAGAAACTTAGAGAGGAGTTAGAGCGCCGTGGATTTGATTACGACGTAATGATTCGTCGTAGCAAGGGAGGAGTTGAGCAGGCAGTATTTACCGTATATGCGTCGAGGGAGGAGCTATTCGGTGTTGTGAAAAGGGTTAAAGGCCACGATGTTGAAGTGAGGATAAAACCAGTCATAAGTAGGAAGTTCCTTAAACTAATCGCACCGCAGGAGACTCCTAAGAAGTACCTCATAGTTGGCTACGATCCTGGAATGCAGGCTGGCCTAGCTGTAATAGATTTAGATATGAAGCCATACCTAATAACATCCGGGCGCGAGCTTGACCGAGGAGAGATACTCTCGAAACTCACGAGTATAGGCATACCTGTTATAGTAGCTACTGATAAGAACCCACCACCCGAAGTGGTCAGAAAACTTGCGGCGATGCTGAACGCCCAGCTATTTGTGCCTCCACGTTCGCTCTCCACAAGCGAGAAGGAAATACTGGTGTCAGAGTATAGCCGCTCATACGGAGTTGGGATCAAGAACACGCACGAGCGTGACGCACTCTCTGCGGCGTTGAGAGCATATAGGTTTTATCAGGATAAGCTGGAGAAGTTAGTGAAGAAAATTAGGAATATGGGACTCCCTGTAAAGAACTTGCAGAAGTATAAGGTACGAATATTAATGAATGAGCCCCTAAGCGCGATAATCGAGGATATAATTAACGACTACATTAAGCCAGCAGAACCTTCAGTAGCTTCATTAAGAAAGCAGGTCTCGCTAACGATGCCGTACCAGGCTCACGAGGTCTCTAAATATACTGAGAAGATTAAGGAGCTTGAACGGCGTGTGGATGAGTTGCTTCGAGAACGCGAAATTTTGAAGAGTAAGGTCAGAGATTCTGAAGCTCGTATTAGGGAGCTGGAGTATAGTGTGCGGACGTTAACGGAGTCTATGAACGAGAAAATTGCTAGGGACAGGAAAGTTAGTGAGCTTCTGACAAGGCTTAAGAATGCTTCACAGAGAATTGAGGAGCTAGAGCATGAAGTGCTTAGCCTGAGGGAAAGATTAACCTCTGTGGGCAAAGTTCTTGAACGTATGTTTGCGGGCGAATTAATGCTTTTGCCGCGCTATGGGGTTAAGTACGTAGTGAGTGATGACGAGTTAAACGCGGTGTTCGTCGACGATTTGCGTCAGATACTTTCGGCTGGTGCTGCAGGTAGCTTAGCCTCGAGGAAGGTTGTGTTGCCACCGGGTCGCGAGAAAGACTCTGAACTTCTTGTAAGAAAGTATTTGATACCAGCAACGACGGCCCGGGAAGTATGGGATGTGAGTCCAAGCTTAGTTGCAGTGGATTCCGAGATACTCAGCAGATTGCGTGCAGCTGAGGAGAAGGTCGCAAGAATTAAGGAAGAAATGGTGAGGCAAAGGGAGCTAACCTACGCAGATTTAGAAGCCATTTTGAAAGAGTACCGTAAGTCCCGCTCATTAGCCTCACAGAAAATGTCCAAGGTGAAGTATTTTGAAGGTTATGTAAGAAAGCACGATTGAGAGAATCAGCGGCAATACCCAACTAAGCATTATATACGTTGCTACCTTACGCCTACTTATAAACCTGAGTCTCATGGCTAGTGCTGCCCCTAACATACCGGAGAATATGGATATAGACATTGGGAGCGGTATAGAGAACTGAGTACCTACCTCAGTTAGTATTAAAGTTGAGACATAGGGAGCTACTGAACTAGTGTACCTTAATCCATAGAATCCGGAGCCTAACTTAGTAATTCCACGTCGCCCCCGAATCACTAGCACACCTACGATTATACCGGATATCGTGAGTGCCACGGTAGGTAAGTCGTTGGCATTCTGACCAATAAACGCCACTATAAAACCTATGGTGTTCGCGCCTAAGGTGTAGGCGGTGATAAACACCATTACTATGCTCGCAAGCTTAAGCGCAAGCAAACTACTGATTATCCCGGTTTTCCGTGAAGCTATGAGCTTAACAAAGAGAAAGGCTACGATAACGGATGATAGGAAAGTCACGCACCAGAAACCCAGTATCTTAAGGATCTCACCTGTTGCTTCGAAACCATATGTGAGTAAGTAACCTATGTAAATACCGACAAAGACTTGTGTTATGGATGTAACGAAGCCGCTGACCGTGAGCATCACTAGTATGACTATCGCCAGAACGAACGATGCTCCTATAATGTTTCTCGGGAGGCTCACACTACCTAGGAACTTCCAACCTTCAAGCAGGTACCCCAGGCTAAGCCCGACTATCGCTAAAGCGGAGATTGTATTTCGGCTTAATATCCTAGAACCTGCGGCTGGTCCAGCAATGACACCCATATTGTTTCCAACAGCTATCGCCACTGCAGTTAGTAGCAGTGCTTGAAGTACAATCAGCATGGTACTCACCAACTACTGCATTCTCGATATCATTTCGGACTTCGACTAGGGAACCTACTAGTACCGCATTGAGCTAATAACCCTAATCAAGAGGTGTGAGACGTCCTCACAGGCATCTACTATAGTGTCTAAGCTCTTAATCATCTCAAGTAAGTGATTAAAGGTTATGGCACCTATCTCAGGACCTAAGCCATACAGCTTATCAAGGATGGCATTCTTCATCTCATCTACTCTATCCTCGTAAACGTCAATTATATCATCTAGCTCTTGGAGCTTATTGAAGTCCTCGAGAGCGATTTCTAATTCTTCCTTGAGCGTTTCCAAAGCTTTAGCTGCAATGACGGTTACTTTAAGTATCTCCTTGTACATGCTCCTTGCGTGCTCTGTTCCCGAGATTCCGGTTCTAAATGCCCTACCACACTCCATCGCTATAAAGTATGTTAGGTCAAGTATGTCATCTATCCTGTCTATTAAGAACTCTATATCACCCAAGAGCGCCACAGGCACCGCACCGTGGGTTACCATCTCCGTTAACTCAGCCGCTATCTTATCGCCGTGCTTCTCGTAAGTTACTACTTCAACTATTAGGGACTCTATCTCATGGTCTTTTATGTCGCCCTTAAGTAATCTCTCCACGATTAACATGGATTTTAAGGAGAGATCTACATGCTTCGCTAGCTTACTGAATAACTCCTCCTCGCCAGACATTAGCAACTTCTTAAGTAGCTTCATCTTTACCACACCACGCGGTAAAATATATTGCTTCCTCAACTTATAAAGACGCTAGGGATTACGCATGGGGAAGCACCGTAGGAAATTAATGTTCAAAAAAGAGTACGGAGAGGGCATCGTTAAGGGGTCGAAGACATCGACGATAAGACTCTCCAGTACCCTCAAGAAAGGAGATGAGGTTGAGGTAGTTGCTGGTAGAGTTCGACTAGGGATTGCAAGGATCGAGGATGTCGAAGTAAAAGAGGTTCGTGAGCTAACCGATGAGGACGCTAGAACCGACGGCTTCAGGAACAGGGAAGAACTCGTTAGGGCCCTTAAGAAAATCTATGGGAGAAGGATCACAGACAGGACGGAAGTTAAGCTCATAAGGTTCCGCATGATTAAAGATGGTGAGGAACAGTAATTGATTTGATTTACCTTAGCTCATATTGTGAACTTTATATACGCTATGCTGGACTTAGGGATTATATACCCCTTATCCCCTATCCTGAATCCCAACTCATACTTCGTAACCTTCATTAGCTTCCCCTGAAAGCTCAGCCCATTTATTAAGTGCACCTCTACATCACTCCCAGCCATGTCAGAATCTATAACCGTGTCTCTCAATTGCTCATTACTGTACCCATGTAGCTCTGCGGCTTCGGTAACGGCGTATAGTATTGCATGCCTGAAAATCACCACCGGTGAGCCCTCTGACCGAACACCTATTTCGTACCTAGCTACCTCATCTATTAATCCCTTGATGGGTTCATCCCTTCCCATAATATAGATGGTTATTTCACGGCCAACAAACCTTGCATCTATTAAGTTCTCTCTGAGAGGCATTTCCTAACGCACCACTAGCTATTCTTAAGTCAACTATAATAAGCTGTGTTGTTTGCATAGGTATGGGTTACGCTAGGAAAGTCGATGATGAATAGTAGCGGTATGATTAAGTGACTAATGATTAGGCTGAGCTACTCTGAGACCAGCTTTACTTCCTCCTGCGGTCATTATCAGCGGAAGTGAAGTTGCGGTTTCGACGAACTTAAACATAAGCTCAGGATGATGCTCGGAGAGGTCCGCCGAAATACTCTTTAGTATTGGGGTAATGCACTTATCTTCGACTATATGGATACTGGATGATATATCATTGTTTAAGCTATCAAGCATTCCCTTAAAGAATGCGTACGCGTATACGTCCTGACGTAGTATGTTGCTCATGGGGTGTACTATAACACTCTGCCCAACAACTCTGGGTAGCGGACTAACCTCCCTAGTCAGCGTCGCGTTCATAAGAAGAGATTGGAGCTGGATCTCGAAGAAATCACTTAAGGTTAGAGGTGTTAGGACGGCGTCAATTCTGAAGCCTATGCTCCGTAGCCTTGGTGCGAAGGAGTTTATGATTTCTGGTAAGCTAAGGGACTCTGTTTTTCCTTTCGCCTTAACAGTGAAGTAAATTGAGGGTATCCTCTGTGCAAGCCTCGTACGCATAACCTGTGGTAATGCGTGTTCCGAAGCAAGGATTAGTACGTGACCTCCATGCCTCTCCTCAATTAGGCCAACTATTTCCGTCAGCACTAGACTTTCTACTATTCTTTCTTTCAAAGCAAGCACAGCAACTAACGCTCCGTGCCTTAACCTCACAGATCTGGAGATTCCTCTTCTAACTCTTTTGACCAAGGATCTACTTAGGCAGTAAGCACATAGCTTCTCTCCCGAGTCCCGTCTACGGTACACAGCGGGCCTCCGCTTGCACACGTCACATGGCTTAGTGTCAATGTTCAAGAGGATCCTATACCTCCATGATGTCTAGCCGATCCTCCTTTAGTACTATACGTAACTTACTTTTGAACTCCTCAAATGACGCGTCGGTAAGGCCCTGAGCTATTATACTCATTAACTCCATGACGTAGGGATTCAAGTAGTCCGGCCCTTCAACGATCTCTTCCCTTAATGTTTCAAAATATTCCTGTAGTTCTTCGGCACTCATGAGTTTGTGTCTCCATAGGTACGCAGCGTAACCGCAGAGCAAGGCAATGAATAGGTTAGCACTATCTATGTCTCCCTTCTCAAGTACCTCCTGCTCATATGATTCTAATACTGACTCAACGTTTGGAAGCATAAACATTCCCGCCACCCCTACATAGGAGGGGTAATTAAAGCTTTTGGTTACCCTATTCCTAAAGTTTATATAGAAGTGGTTCTCCTAGAACTAATGGGTGATCTCATGACCGCACTCTATGGAGTTCCTGTAGTGATATTAAAGGAAGGAACTCAGAGGACGCATGGACGCGAGGCCCTAAGGAACAACATCATAGCCGCTAGGGCGCTGGCCGAGGTCTTAAAAACCAGTCTAGGTCCCAAGGGCCTCGACAAAATGCTCGTGGATTCGTTCGGTGACATTACAGTAACTAATGACGGTGCCACAATAGTTAAGGAAATGGAGGTGCAACACCCAGCCGCTAAGCTCCTAGTAGAGTCAGCTAAGGCGGTTGATGCTGAGGTCGGTGATGGTACCACGTCGGTTGTGGTTCTTGCAGGCGAGTTGCTCGGTAAGGCGGAAGCATTGCTCGATCAAAACATACACCCAACGATAATAATTGAGGGCTACAAGAAAGCTATGAACAAAGCTCTAGAAATACTTGATGAGATAGGCACTAAGCTAGAAGTTGGCGGCATCGAGACAAAAGAAGGTTACGAGAAGACTAAGAAGTCACTGTACCGCGTAGTTTACTCAACCCTGGCGAGTAAGTACCTAGCAACGCCGGACTTAATCGACATGATGATTAACATAGCAATTGAGGCTGCCTTACGAGTAGCTGAGAAAAGGCCTGATGGTACCTACAATGTCAGGCTTGACAACGTGAAGATCGAGAAGAAGAAGGGAGCGTCTCTTGCCGATACTAGGTTGATTTATGGTATTGTGTTGGATAAGGAGGTTGTGCATCCTGGTATGCCTAAGAGGGTTGAGAACGCGAAGATAGCCCTAATCGACGCACCACTAGAAATAGAAAAACCAGACATAACAGCTAAGATAAACATAACGTCTCCTGACCAGATCAAGGTGTTCCTAGACGAGGAAACTAGGATGCTTAAGGAGATGGTTGAGAAGATTGCTGCTACTGGTGCTAATGTCGTGATTTGTCAGAAGGGTATTGATGATGTGGCGCAACACTTCCTAGCAAAGAAAGGAATCCTAGCAGTAAGAAGAGTAAAGAGATCAGACATGGAAAAACTCAAGCGTGCAACAGGCGGAAGGATCGTTACTAGCATAAGGGACCTATCACCCGAGGACCTAGGCCACGCAGAACTCGTAGAGGAGCGCCGCGTCGGCAATGACAAGATGGTATTCATAGAGGGATGCAAGAATCCAAAGGCGGTGACGATCCTTGCCCGCGGCTCAAGCGACATGGTGCTAGATGACACTGAGAGATCCTTCAACGACGCGCTGCACGCAATCAGGAATGTGCTAAGGGACCCGAAGATAGTGCCGGGCGGTGGTGCGGTAGAGGTAGAGCTAGCATTAAGGCTAAGGAAGTGGGCTGAAACCGTTGGCGGTAAGGAGCAGCTAGCCATACAGGCATTTGCTGATGCACTAGAAGAGATAGTGTCCGTCCTAGCGCAGACAGCTGGTCTAGATCCGTTGGAAACCGTGATGGAGTTAAGAAGACTCCACAGCGAGGGTAAACTGAACGCTGGCATCGACGTAATGAACGGTAAAGTAGTTGAGGACATAACGCAGATACACGTAATAGACCCGGTAATCGTGAAGAAGCAGGTAATAAAGGCAGCGACGGAGACGGCAGCAGCTGTACTTAAGGTTGATGACATAATAGCCGCCACGCCGCTCAAGAAAGAGGAAGAGAAAGGCAAGAAAGGCGGAGAGGAGGAAGAGCCGGGCAAGTTTAACTTTGACTGAAAACACAAGAATGTTTTAGAGCCGTATCCACCCCTTCCATAATGCTTTATTACCTAAGCAAGAAGAATCAGGTAGTGTTGAGTATGAAGGAGAAAAGCACAATTGTTTCTCTAATCAAGCAGGCCGGGATTAGGACAGGGCCCCTTAAACTAACGAGGTACGAGAAAGCCCGAATAATTGCTGCTAGAGCTTTACAACTAGACCTCGGAGCGATACCACTGATCGATATAACAAATTTACCGAAAGATCCCATAGAAATTGCTAAGGAGGAATTAAGGAGAGGGGTCCTACCAATAACTTTAGTCCGTAGGATACCAAGTGGAGAGGAAGAGCTAATACCTGCCACAAAATTAATAGAACTTGAGAGGAAGCTCTTCGGGTTTGTTGAACTTTAAAGTCACCTTAGGCGTTCTGAAAGTAGTAAACCCAAGATCATCCAGCGTTTTAAATGCTGGTCAATTAGATTAAGAGGCAGGCAGATCAGAGAGGCTACTCACTGATAAGGTGGAGGTCTTGGAGAAGCCGATTGAAATACGTGAGGAGTTGGCTGGGCTTGAGGCAGCAATTAGCGAGTCCTTCGATTTCACAGAGTATACTCGGGATCCACAAGGACGTTACGTTGAGTACCTGGTAGACCCTAAGCCCGGCGTCGACCTCGAGGAGGGATTCTCTAAAGTTTATGATAGGGCGGTTGAGTTAGGATACTATGTGATTCTAACTAAGACAGGCTCCACTCTTGTATTGCGGGCATTTCTCAACCCTCGAGAATTAAAGAACCGAAAGAGAACTATGGCTACCGCATTATTTATTGCTACGATATTCTCAGTAGGTGTCACAGGATATCTTCAGACAGTAACGTATAACGATATTGCGCGTAGACTGCATTCCTTAGGCGTGAACGTACCTTTATACAACCCTGCTATGGGAGCACTAATTTTTACAGCAGCTGTCCTTATTCCAATTCTGGCGCATGAACTAGGCCACTTCCTTGTTGCCAGGAAAACATCAACGCCTGCATCGTTTCCTTTACCAATACCTGCACCTATAATCTCGCCGCTGGGAACTTTCGGTGCGATAATACAGATGCGTCACTTGCCGAAAAGAATAAAGGATCTGGCATATTTAGGGATTGCCGGACCCCTTGTTGGGGTGGCGCTAGCAATAGTATTCTTCACTACCTCATATATGATATCACCAGCTATTTCTTTAAGTTCAGCTAGGGTTGCGATGAGTCACAGGCTCCTAGCACCTGTTCAGATGGCACCTCTCGCAACGCTCATTGTGTCCTCAGTAGCCTCGCATCTAATGGGTTTCGGCGAGAGAGTAGTTATAATGAACCCCGCGGCATACGCGGCATTCTTAATACTACTCATACACTTTGCAAATTTACTACCAATAGGTCAGCTAGATGGGGGGCACGTCTTTAGATCACTAACTAATGTAAAGGTACACAGAGTAATCTCCCTAATATCCACTCTATCACTCGTATCTGTATCCTTCATAGCTTACCAGCTAAGCTGGCTTGGGTTCTTCGCAGTGATAGCGTTCATGCTCACTGGGTTAAGACCGCATTACGGTTCAGCCAACATGCTATCTAAGCTGAAGAGACGTGATAAACTTTTGGTAGGCTCAGCATATATTATCTTACTAATATTGACGGCCCCCATCCCTGTCCCAGCCTCTTTATGAGGCTGGTAGAAATGCCTGAGCTAAAACTTAGACCCGGCTACACTCTAGTAATTGCAGAAAAGCCTAGGGCAGCCTCAAAAATCGCTACCGCTTTAGGGCTTAAGAAGAAGGCATCACTGTCGGGTATTCCATTCTGGTACGGTTATTTTCAAGGGAGATACTACGTTGTAGCATCATCAGCTGGGCACCTCTTTTCATTAAAGTCTGAAGGTCGCGGGTATCCTGTATTTGAGTATCGCTGGGTGCCGAGGTGGGAGGCTGAGAAGGGGACATTATTCCTAAAGAAGTTTTATTCGGTTCTCTCAAGGCTCTTTAGGGGTGCTCGTGACTACGTCAATGCATGTGATTATGATATAGAAGGTTCAGTGATAGGCTATTTAATAATTAAACACTTTGGAAACACGACATATGCGAAAAGAGCGAAGTTCTCTTCCCTAACTAAGGAAGAATTATTGAGTGCGTTCAAGAACCTCTCGTCATTAGATATTGACATGGTGGAGGCCGGGCTCTGCCGACACGAACTCGACTGGTTATGGGGAATAAACGTCAGCAGGGCACTCATGGACTTCTATAAGGCCATCTCAGGAAAATTCCTCACACTTAGTGCAGGAAGAGTACAGACACCAACGTTAGTCGAGGTTCTTAATAGGTATATAGAAAGGGAAGCATTCGTACCCGACGTATCATTTAACATTTCAGTGACCGTAAGGATCAATGATAAGAAATACAAATTAGAGAACCTTTTCCCAAGCCCAGTAACTAAAGCGAAGGCTAAGGAACTAGCTCTCAAAATAAAGAACGTGAAGTGTTTGAAAGTACAGAAAGTGGAAAGGTCTATAAGAAGACTGAACCCACCGCCACCATTTAACCTTCCCGACCTACAAATGGAGGCGTCGAGAAACTTCGGAATATCTCCTGCAGAAACATTAAGAATTGCCGAGAATCTATATCTAGAATCCCTAATAAGTTACCCAAGAACTAATTCACAGAAGCTACCTCCCACACTAGATAATAGGCGCATAATAAGATCGTTAAGCAAACTACGAGGCATGTCAGCATTTTGCGAAAAAATTTTAGCTAAGGATAAACTAAGGCCAGCGCAGGGAAAGAGGAAGGATCCAGCACACCCAGCAATTTACCCTACAGGTTATTTGCCAAGAAAAAAGCTTAGAATTAAGGAGTGGAATATCTACGAAATGATTGTGAGAAGGTACCTTGCCGCGTTTTACGATGTTGCCGAGGTTGCATCAATTCGTTATGTATTCTCAGCTGAGTCGCTAGGCAACATAGCGTTCGCTTTAGCAGGGCAAAGAATAGTTAGGCCGGAATGGTTAAGCGTTTACAAGTACGTCAACATTAAGGAATTCAGTGTTCCTAAATTAGAGGAAGGTGACTGTGTTGAGGTAGAGCGCGTAAGTGTTGTCCGAAAGTACTCGAGACCCCCAAGACTTTACACAAAGGCATCACTACTAAGATGGATGGAATCCGTAGGCATAGGAACGGAAGCCACTAGAGCTGAGATAATAGAAACTCTCTTTCAAAGAGGATACTTGAAAGCAACTAGTGCTGGAATAGTAGTCACGGAACTTGGGATCAGGGCTGCATTCATGTTGCTTAAGCTGTTCAAAGAATTAACAGAAGTTAACTTAACACGTAATTTTGAGGAAAAGATAGAGCGTGTCAGGAGAGGGGAGGTAAGTAGGCAAAAAGTAGTAGACGACGCTAAAGAATTTCTAAAACCCAAGCTACTCAAAGTTAAAGAAATGATAGCCTCGAACAACATAGGTGAACTGAGGAAGCTCGCTGAGGAAGGGCATGACATCAAGTGTGTCGTTTGCGGGAGGTATGGACGATACATTGTGGGAGGGTTATCTCTCTGCGAACTTCATTGGCGGGCATACAGGAACATAATGACAAAGTACAAGGTTTGGCGTGAACGAGCCGATTTAAGCTTCGATGGATATATTGCCTCGCTAGAAAGACTTGCATCAGTGGGCAGGTTTTGTAAGGATGTAATAAAGTTACTTGCCGAGAACAGATTTAAGCCCCAAGGTGAGGTAGCCTAATACAGGCACCTTGAATACGTTTCCATTAATACCTACGACCTTACCAAGGATCCAACTATAAGGGATATCACCGTCGGGTAATGGATTGTTATCCCCTTTTATGAAATACAGGTACTCATTACCAGCCTTATCTATCTTCAACACTCTGTGTATGACTAGCTCCCCGCCAGGTCTTTTGTATACTACAATATCACCGACATGAATATCATTAGGTGAGGTTTTAACAACCAGCACTAAGTCACCGGTTTGGAGCAATGGCTCCATGGATTTCCCTTCGACAACGGCGAACATTATGTTTCCAGTTAAGTTAAGGAGGAGCAGGATAAATATCAGGGAAGCCACTATCACTTCAACAATCAGACCAATATTCTTGGGCTTCATCAGATCTGCTCCTCTTCATAAATATCAGACAAGTCAATTTCTATTACTGTTCCGCCGGAACTCTCCTCGTTTTTTCCCTTCTTTCTCCGCCGCCTGCGCTTTGTTTTACCACTAATTACCTCGACCTCACCTTCTGGCCCTACTTTCAACGTTGAGACTTTCCCTCGCCAGGAATACCCACATTTGGGGCACCTGAAGGAACCCATGACCGTGATTGTTATCCTCCCTTCAGCATCAGGTAATGGTGCGACGAGTTGCCATGTTCGCTCAGGTTGCACTTCTGTTCCGCAGCTGGGACACTTAACCATCTTCTTCACCTCAACTACTTTTACCTGACTCAAGTTTTTAGAGTTTCCGCGCGAGGCTCCCGAGCGATTTGGTCAGAACCCAGCCTCTAATCATCGTTCATCGCTTTTAACCTTCATCATTCCTTAACTACCAGTAAGGAATAACAGAGTAAAAACCTTACGTCTTTTAAGTAAGGTGGGCTGGAAGCCTTAAGAGTGGTGGTGGTATGGGCGTAGAGGTACTCTACAATTTATGGTCCTCAATAACGTCGGCCAATGTGAGCGGCGTGGCCCAGTGGCTTGCAGTAATAGGTTTCGCACTGATAGTGATTGTTGCAATAGGGTATGGAATAGCAGGATCCGTCAAGCTCATCAAGATGATCTCATCAATGAAAATAAAGGAGTTCTCGTTGCTATTGCTAGCACTGGGGTTCGCGTTAATAGGGATAGCTGTGGTCTTACCTTAAAAATACCTTTTTACCCGCGAATATGGCTTCACCGCCCAGATAATCCTCGATCCTAAGTAGTTCATTGTATTTAGCTGTTCTTTCTCCGCGTGCGGGAGCGCCTGTCTTTATTAGGCCTGTTTCATACGCAACCACTATATGTGCTATTGTAGTATCTTCGCTTTCACCTGACCTATGACTTATTACTGCCTTGCCTCCGGAGTTCAGTAAGTACCTTATAGTGTCTTCAGCTTCAGTGAATGTGCCCACCTGATTGACCTTTATTATCGCTCCGTCAATGTATCCACTTGCGAAGTATTTCTCCGCTAAATCCTTACGTGTTACTACAATATCGTCTCCTATAATAGTTACTTTCCCGCCTAGCTTTGCCCTTAACTCCTTAAATGGTTCGGGGTCGTCCTCAGCAAACGGGTCCTCTATAAGGACTAACGGGTACTCATTGACTAATGACATGTAGTAATCAATTAGTTCTGTGCTACTGAGTTCTTTTCCATCTATCTCGTAGACCTGGTTTCCCTCATAGAAGTGTGACGCTGCAGCATCCATAGCCAGTAATATCTCATTGCCTGGAGTATATCCAGCTCTCTTGATAGCCTCTAGAAGGGCATCCAGCGCATCTCTCGTAAGCTCTAGAGGAGGTGCGAATCCACCTTCATCACCAACATTAATTGCGGATGGACCGTACTTCTCCTTCAGGTACGACTTTAGTGACTTATACACTTCAACAGCTACGCGTATGGCGTCACTAAACGTGTCAGCACCAGCCGGAACTATCATGAATTCCTGAATGCTTAACTTATTGCCTGCGTGAGCACCGCCATTAATAACGTTCATTAGAGGTACGGGCAGTGTTCTGGCCCTCCTTCCTCCCAGAAACTCAAAGAGCGGTACTCCAGCAGTGTCGGCGGCTGCCTTTACGACTGCTAGTGAAGTCGCTACGCATGCGTTACCTCCGAGCCTCGATTTGTTGGGTGTCCCGTCAACCTCAATTATCTTGCGGTCAACTTCCCTGAAGTCTGAGGCGTCCATTCCGAGGATTGCTGACGCTATGTACTTATTAATTGATTCTACGGCCTTAGAGACACCCATTCCTCCATAAGCTTTTCCTCCATCTCTCAGGTCTATAGCCTCGAGCTTACCCTTAGAAGCGCCAGCTGGTGCTATGGCTCTACCGTAACCTCCCCCCTCCGTAATCACGAGAGCCTCTACAGTGGGGTTGCCGCGAGAATCAAGTACCTGCAGTCCTTTCACATGCACGATGTCATATTCCATTTACTTTCACCGTTGTTTAGGTGTTGGCTTAGTTATTAATTATGCTTCATTACGTCGCTTCAAGCCCTAGTAAGGGATTACGTCTTGTTGAGTTGTAGGCTTTTTAAGCATAACATAGACCGAGACCTTAAACGTGGTGTGGAGTATGGTCGTCACTATTGATCAAATTGAAAAGTTCATGGGTCAAAACGTAAAAGATGAATATGGCAGGATTATGGGTAAGATCCTCACCGCGTTTACTGACGTATCAGGCAATGTCGAAAACATTGAGATCGCCTTAAATGATTTCAGCCTAGAGAGGATAAGCTCTGACAGGATCAAGCTCACCCCTGATGGAGTCATAGTTCTGGCGGAGTGGAAAGTTAAGGCAATAACCACAGAGAATAAGCTTGACAGAGTAAGGAAGAGGATCCGAGCCGTTGAGGAACTTTACAGAAAGGGAAGTATACCTGGCCATGCTTACGAGGAGATAAAGACGAAGCTAGAGGCCCAGTTTAAGAGCGTTAAAGACGAGGTTCGGAAGGTAAAGGACCTACTCAGGAGGAGGGCTAATGACTTAGAGGACCAGATAATTAGGCTAGAGAAGGACATCTCAAACCTAATGGTGCTCTACATGAGCAATGAAGTGAGTGAATCAGCATACAAAGCGGCCATAGACTACCTGAGAGACGCGAAAGCCAGGAACGCGGAGGAAAAGAAAGACGTTGAGAAGCACTTAGACATAATAACTAAGCTTGAGTCAGAAGCGACCAGCGCACACAGGCCCGCATCGATCCACGCGCCTGTCAAGGAATCCGGCGAGCCTGAGGTTCAGCATGAAGGACCGATACAGGTTCAGATAATTGAGGCATAAACAAACCACCAATAAAACCCAACAGGTGAGGGGAGGGTTGGAAGGTGAGTTTTACAATAGGTGAGAAGGGGGGCGGGCTGAGGAGGCTGCTCTTCCTTATTGGATGGGGAGCTAGAAGCAAGAACGACGCCAGAAGCAAAAGAAATGTGATAGCCGGGCTTATATCTAGCATTGAAGTAGTGAAGTCCGACCTCGAGGAAAGCATAACTAGACTCAAAAAGAGGCACGGTCACCTAGTAAAGCAAGCGATATCGTCCATGCTAAGGAAGGAGAATGACCGGGCTCTCATATATGCTAATGAAGCAATACAGGTCAAGCGCGTGGTGAAAAAGCTCCTCGTGGCTGAAAAGGTACTAGAGCAGGTTAAGCTAAGACTGGAAACCATAGAGAACATAAGTAACCTACCTGGATCAATGGTTGAGGCAGTTAACCTACTCATGGCTGCTAAGGACTACGTGCAGGGAGTCATGCCAAATATGGCATACAGTCTCGAGAACTTAATATCTAAGGCTAAGACAGTAGTTGCCGAAACCACAGATGCTGTCGACATAAACGCCGAGGCAGCCATAGAGTACACACCCGAAGCGAAGAAGCTCCTGGAAGATATTGAGAGAGTGGCGGAAGAGACTGTAAGGAATCAATTACCTGAGATCCCGCTGGGGTTAATGACGCCTGGGCAGGGCAAGGGCTTGGAGATCAGGATCAAAGAGAACGCTATGAAAGTGAAAACAACGCCGAAGGTGGGTGTCAGGAAACCTAAGCCAGATGAAATAGATAGAGCTGTGCTAGAATACATACTCATGCATGGAGGTTTCATTGACATCGGTGACCTAGCAGTTAAGCTGGGTGTTGAGAAGCGAGATATAATGTCATCTCTCCATAGGTTAAAGGAACAGAACAAAATAACATTCTAAGCGGCGGGCTAAGAGGGTGGGGGCAATGAGTAGCAACGCCTTGCCTTACTTAGAGGATATGGCCCGCCGCTATGCAATCCAGGCTGTAATGCATGATAAGGAAGGGAACTTCGGTGAGGCAGTTAAGTACTACAAGAACGCCATAAGAGTCCTCACGAAAATAATACAGCTATATCCCGACAACGGCTTAAACACCATATATAAGGACTGGATAAGGCAATACAAGAAAAGGATAAGGGACTTAGAGAGCCTACGCACCACATTAGTCCCAGTAGGAGGTCCCAAACCGCTTGGAGGCGATGATGAAGATGTGGATGACCTAGTACTCAAGGAAAAACCTGAAGTAACATTTAATGACATAGCCGATCTTGAACATGCCAAGAGAGCGATAAAGGAAGCAATAATATTTCCTACTAAGAGACCGGATCTCTTTCCGCCGCAACTTGGGTGGCCTAGAGGGATACTGCTTTTTGGCCCACCTGGTTGTGGTAAGACACTACTAGCTGCTGCTGTAGCAAACGAGATAGACGGGGTGTTCATTCAAATTGATGCAGCATCTATAATGTCGAAGTGGTTGGGTGAAGCTGAAGGTAAGGTAGCTAAGCTATTTAAGAAGGCTAGAGAATTATCGGTTCAAGGAAAACCTGTTATAATATTCATAGATGAGGTGGACTCGCTCCTAGGAACATTCAACACTGAGGTGGGTGGGGAGGTTAGGGTTAGAAATCAATTTCTGCAGGAGATGGATGGCTTACTAAGCAAGTCAAAGAAGATGTTCATATATGTTATCGCAGCGACAAATAAACCATGGAAACTCGACAAAGCCTTCATTAGAAGGTTCCAAAGACGGATATACGTTCCGCCACCTAATAGGGAAGCTAGGGTTCAGCTACTGCGATTACTCACTAAAAACATAAAGCTAGCACCTGATGTTGACTTTGAGTTGTTGGCCGATACATTGAAAGGATACTCCGGGAGCGACATAAGAGATGTAGTAATGGCGGCGCATCTGAGGGTAATAACAGAGTTGTTTGAGAAAAATGAAGGGAAAGGAGACCCGAGGCCCGTTACGCTAGAAGACTTCAAAGTAGCTCTTGAGAGCATAAAACCAAGCATTAACAGAGACCTCATTAAGGTATACGAAGCATGGTATGAGAAGTTTAAGGCTGAATGAGCCCCCACCTATAGAAACACAATAGACAAACCTTCAGTAATTCTCTTTCTGACTCTAGTCTTAAGATATTACTTGGGCTAAGTGTTTAAACTATGAAACTAGAAATTAGAGAAAGCGAGGTACTGGGTTTAAATGCTCCTCTAGTGTTTGGCATGCTTTAGTATTCTATTTAGTAATTGATCTTCTGTTGGTGGGCCTACGAACTCGACAGATCTGTTTATAGCGACAGTAGGCACAGTCATTACGTTATACATGTCGGCAATGTCAGGATTCTCGTAAGCCTCTATGGTCTTACTTATTATGGATTTCTTACCGTTGCGATATGATTCATATGCGAACATATTTGATAGCAAGGATGCGTATGGGCAGTATGGGCAGGTTGGGGTTACTACGACATCGATCACTGTCTTCTTAGAGATCTGTGAAATCGCTGACTTTGTGCGTTCACTAAGCCCTGAATCCCCGGTTCCTACTCTAATAATTGTTTCAATGAATCCCCTAATCTCTTCGCCTGCTGGCATACCTATGTACTTTATGTAACCGTCTAATAACACTACCGTTGGTACCCGGTCGATACCATACTTTACAAAGAATTCTTTCTTATCCTTACTGTACTTTACGACTTCATGTGTTATTAGAGGTCTTCCATTCCTTTGCGGACTTGCCTTAACCACTAGCTCTATTAAGTTGACGGTGTTACCACAGTATCTGCAGTTCTCAGCAGTGAATGTTATTATTTTAACAGGATTACGGATTTCTCTAAGTACACTTTTTAATTCCTCAATATCTGAGTTACTTAATGGTATCTCGAACATGCTGTCTATGTTATACACTTCTGTTCACCTTAAGGACTTATACCTGCTGGAGTTATAAATATTAAGTTTAGATTAACCAAAAATTATTTAATTGATCACTTATCAAAGACACTTAACGAGAAAGTGAAACTATGAAATTAGTTATCCTAGCCCACCACCTCTCTATGGAGGTATCTACTACCATGTATGCTGCTCTGCTGTTGTAATAAGGCGGACCAAGCCTACTAAAGAGAGTAATGACTTTACCTCCATGATTAAGCTTAAAGCCTCGGTCAACAGCCTCATGTCCTCGAATCACAACATTAAATCTGAATGTGTGTAAGAACCACTCAGTAACGGGCCTGCCAAATAAGTATCCAACTCCTCTAGGGGATGGAATTCTGTAATGACTTGACTCTATGGGATCATTCCAGAGGATTTCAGTCATAATTTCAAAGTATTCGCTCTGTGATTTACCCATGAAGTACTCTACTAAGCTAACTTCCTTCTTGAAAGTCTGGGTGGGTAGACCGCCATGAAGTGCCACAAACTGATTTCTAACTACAAGCACTAAGGGTAGCTTGTTAAAAACCTCGAGGGACTTATCATAGATTTCCAGACCTCTAATGTACCCATACCTTGACCGTAAAATACTGGGGTAATCATGAGGGTATGGTTTGAGATTTTCAGGAGGTTCATGATTACCTCTAAGTAATATAACATTCTCAGGAAATTCTCTTTTAAGTAGCAATACCGTCAGGAGAGTTTCTACTTGATACTCGCCGCGGTCAACATAGTCCCCAAGGAAAACTAGGGTAAGCTCTCCTTTAGCAAGCCTTTCATGAGAAGTTCTTGAGAGTATTGTTCTTAACGTATCTAAATCTCCATGAAGGTCTCCAATAATTAAGAAAGGTGTAACAGGTTGTGACTCAGCGATCCATCGATCAATTCGGTTCTTTTGCTTTTCTTTAAGTATTGTCAGTATTTCCTCTAGGAACTTCATAATGGAGCTGTGATCCATTGATATTTCTTCAGCCTTCTTGACAACCCAGTCAAGGCTTCTCAAGACTCCCGTCCTCTGCACGATCGTTCTACGTAAACAATACGTCAATAATTAAAACATTAGGTTTTTACTAATGTAAGAGATCTGACATTTAAGAGTGAATAAGATTAGTTTGCCTTGAGTATTGCGGAGAGCGTGACATTGGGAAATGAGTGGCGGGAACTTAAGAAAGATGGACTTGACTTCATTTATGAGTAGCATGGAGGAAATAGTTAGTAGTGATTTATTAGCTGCAGTATTTGCTATGGCGGATGAAGAATGCGCTAGAAAGATCATATTACACTTCAGGATTTCCGGATGTAAACCCCTTAGCGAAGCTAATCTACTCATAATGTATGCTCCCTATGCTGATATAGCGGAGCCATTACGCCTTGAGATAAAGATCAACCCCGATAATGTATTAGTATGTGAGTTCATGAATAGTCAGTACAGTAAGTTGGTAGAGCTAGGGGCTCAGGTAGCCATAAGTAAGAATGGTGTATACGTTGCGTTCAAAGTACCAGGAAGGGGAAATATAGTGAGATTTATTCGTGAAACCCTAGATAAGGTTTGCAATATTTTTAGCAGGAATGGAAGTAACGAGAAACCCAACTTAACTTACAACGGCTTTACGTTGGTGAATGAGAATGGGTAAGTTATACCTAATAGGGCTAGGGTTAAGTCCTGACCTTATCACACTAAGGGGACTTAGAAAGATCAAAGATGTGCGTAAGGTGTACCTGGATATCTATACGAGTTCCTTTCCCGAACCTCTTGACGAAATTAAGAGGATTATCGGACGCAACGACATAATACTAGCTAATCGGAGCATGCTCGAGGAGAGAAGTTCCGAAATTATAGGGGAGCTTGAGCACGGAGATGTTGCGTTACTTGTTACAGGGAATCCTCTGCTAGCGACTACCCATGTATCCTTACTCATTGAAGCAAGGAATAAGGGACATAGCTTTGAAGTAGTACCTGCACCAGGGATTATACCCAATGCCCTATTGCTTGCTGGCTTAATGATATATAAGATCGGCAAGCCAGTCACACTAACGTATCCTCGGAACGGCATTATTTCAGAGTACCCGTACGACGTCATTAAAGATAACGATTCACGAAACCTTCATACTATATTACTACTTGAGATGGACATGGAGAGGGGCATAATGATGACCATACCAGAGGCCGTAAAGTTACTATTTAGATTAGAGAGCATTAAGAGAGAAAGTGTTATTAACGGTGACCGTAAGGCAGTAGCTGTTTCCGCGCTAGGCTCCCACAAACAGCGCATATGTCCACGCAAACTTAAGGAACTCCTTGACTATGAGGGTGAGGGTCCGCACACATTAATATTAGTATCCCCTAAGCCTCACTTTATGGAGGAGGAGGCACTCGCGGTGATAGGGAATGAATTCTGCAGAGAACCTTGAAGAGACGCTTGCATCTAGAGTCAGGATGTATTTAGAGATGGTTTCTAAGGCTCTCGAACAACTGAGTAGCGATTTGCTGGAACGTAATCCGAAAGCCTTGGAGGTTCTGAACTTAGCTAAGTTATACCGTGATGACGCTAGGTACTACTTAAGCGCCGGAGACCTATCCACGGCATTAGCATGCGTATCTTATGCCGAGGGATTGCTTGACGCTCTAAGGATTATGGGGTTAGTGAATATTTCATGGAGGCGAGAGAGACCTAAAAAGGTACTGGTTGCCGGCACTTTCGATATAATACACGCTGGACACATACGCTTCTTAAGAGAGGCATGGAAACTTGGACTAGTCTACGCAGTGGTTGCTAGGGACAAAAACGTTCAAAGGTTCAAGGGAAGGCTTCCAATAATGCCTGAGAACATGCGGTTAGAGGTGGTATCATCCATAAAGTACGTATATAAGGCCCTTCTAGGCGATGATGCCGATCTGCTTAAGCCCGTAGAGCGTGTAAGGCCTGATATAATACTCTTAGGTCCTGACCAGCCCATGGATGAGGAGTTTTTGAAGAAAGAGCTTGAGCGAAGAGGCATAAAGGCCGAGATCAGGAGGATGCCTAGGAGAGAGGGTCCAGAGATCGCGTCAAGTACCTCAATAATAAAGGAGATTTTGAGAAGGTACTGTAATACTGAAGTGGGACCTAAGAAGTAACGAGTATTAGCCGGCGTGCATCAGAGGTATAAAATTTACCTCTTCCTTCTGCCAGTCCTTCTAGCGGCGATGTGGCCTACCTTCCTACCGGGTGGAGCGTTCCTTGACACTGTGGATGGTATTGACACACTTTGGTGTGAGCCGCCGCCGAATTTGTGGCTGACGGCGTTCATGGCAACTCCACGCACTCTAGGCCAGATGTGTGCCTTGGGCCTCCACTTATAGTGCGCTAGCCCGGCTTTTAGCAGAGGCTTCTCAGTGCGTCCAGCGCCTGCAGGGACACCTATAGTAGCCCTAGCTGTGCTGAGTATGTTCTTCTGTCTCCCGCTAGGTAGCTGAACTATTGTATATCTTCCGGACCTACCTAAGATTATGGCGTAGCTACCTGATTGCCTCGCTAGTTTGCCGCCATCTCCTGGCCTTAACTCTATGTTGTATACCTTTGTGCCTTCAGGGATCTTACCTAAAGGAAGGGTGTTTCCTATGGCTATCGGCGCGTCTGGCCCGATGGCTACTTTCTGACCTACATACATACCCTCTGCTGCCGGTACGTAATACTCTGTACCGTCCTCTAGCTCTATGTGGGCTAGAGGTACCCACCTGCCGGGGTCGTGAACTAACTCAGTTATGACACCCGTTAACGTGACGTCGCTTAGTGATGGATACTTAGCTGGTGCTACCCTTAAGTGCCCCCTGTTCCTGAACTGTTGACCCCCACGGCCAGCCCTTTGTTGCCTTATCCTCTTACCCATGGGTCACACCTCCCATCATGATCAGATTATGCCTAGGCGAGTTGCCACCTCGCTGGCCTTGTATTCTGGAGCGAGCCTGACGTAGGCTTTCTTTTCACCCTTAGGAGTGATTAGCGTGCGGACCTTTTCAACCTTAACATCGAAGAGTTCCTCGACCGCCCTCTTAACTTCATGTTTAGTTGCCTTTAAGTCAACTATGAAAGTTAAGGTATTGGTGGTCTCAATATAACTTAAGGCTTTTTCAGTAGCCACAATCCTCTTTATTACGGTAGCTGGATCCCTCATGTTGAAATCACCTCAAACTTTTCTCCTATCTTTGATAAGGCTGAAAGGCTATACACTGTCAACCTACCTGGAACACCGCCGGGTGCGAGGTGTAACACGCTTATGTTGTCGACAGAGATCACGTCCACGCCGGGCAGGTTCCTGAAGGCTTTTACTGCAGGGACATCGTGACTCGACACAACTATAAGCAGGGATTTGGGAACCTTATATCTCCTTCCTCTCATCTTTCCTTTCCCGCTCCTTACCCGCTTCCTTGTAGCGGCTCTTTCAACATCTTCCCAAAGACCTATGTTCTGTAGCGCTTTCTTAGCTTCAGCAGTGCTACTCACGCTCTCTAGGTCGTCCACAACAATCACGGGTAGGGTTTCCATACTGAACTTATGGCCTCTTGCCCTGACTAGCTCCTCTCTGGATGTTGCGGCAATTGCTGAAGCTATCGCTCTAATACGTTCCTTCTTATTTATCTCCTCACGAAGCACCTTCTCAACCCTTGGTGGATGAGCGAGCCTTCCGCCACGAGTCATTGGAGCTATTACGGCACGTCCATTATCAAGCCTCGGAACTCTTGCAACGCTGTGGTGAATACCCCATGACTCACCAGCCCTCCTCATGCCAGCTAGGGGGTCTCTACCTTTAGGCTGGAGCCGCGCCGTGTGGGCAGAATGGAATGCCCTCCTTATTAGGTCCTTCCTCACTGGTAGGCTAAAGACCAAAGGTAGCTCGACTTCCTTAACTGGAGTTCCATCTAGTCCGTAGACAGGTACTCGTTTCCCTAAGCCTTTCCTTAATCCGAGCCACACTATCCTGTACGCCATCACTCACCACCCGGCTCAGATTTTGCTTTCTAAGCTTACGTAAATTACCTTAAGTGCCTGCTCAGGAACCCATTTAGGCGGCCTTACGGGCCATCGCAGTACAAGCGGGCGTTTAGGTGTTCCCTGCACGCTCCCCCTAACAACGATGTAGTCTGTCCTTAAGAGGCCATAATGTGGGAATGCGCTTACTGGCGTAAACTCGCGTAAGATCTTTTCCGCCTCCTCGGCAGTCTTATCGCTTACTATTCTCATAGCTATGATCCTTTTATTGTATTCCGTCCTTCTATGCATGCCCATTTGACCAGCCTGTGGCACAGGGCTGATCGCGCCAATGCCTGGGCTCCTGGCACCTATTCTTCTTGATCCTTTCCTTTGTTTGTTCCATTTCGGTAGCTCCTTGACGCCGAACCTTTTTACTACGCCTTGGAATCCTTTACCCTTAGTCACCCCTATTACGTCTATGAATTGGCCTTCACGGAATACGTCTGAAATCTTCAAGGCCTTTCCAAGAATGTTTAACGCGTACCGTACCTGATTTTCTATGTTTCCTCCACCCACCTTAACCTCCACGATATCGGGAATCTTCTTGCTGAGGCCTCCAGTTAACCGTGGTTGCGATGCTAGAATTAAGGAAACCCTAGCAATGTAGTCCTTATTGTTCTCTAGCTTCTTACGTGCCTTCTCAGCGTTCTCTTCACTTACCTTCAGTGACTTTATTCTTCGCTTTATCTGGAGCTCCTCGGGGGGCTGTGTCCAGACTTCTGTAAGTGTCC
This sequence comes from Desulfurococcales archaeon, assembly GCA_027064885.1. Classification (GTDB taxonomy): domain Archaea; phylum Thermoproteota; class Thermoprotei_A; order Sulfolobales; family NBVN01; genus WAOL01. The sequence continues at coordinate 7,018 of JAMOOZ010000044.1, read as the reverse complement.
TCAGTCCGCCAACGGTTGCTTCGTAGAATCTTGCCGCAACAGGAAGCATCGGGGGCGTCTCGATCACGGTTACTGGAACGAATATTTCCTTTCCATATGTTGGTGTTCCAGGCCTATCGTCAATCATTATTATGTGGGTCATCCCAACCTTGTAACCTAAGAACCCTAGGGGTCTGGGCTCATCAAAGTTCACTTCCGGCCAAGTCTTCACTCTAGGCACAAACTTGGATGCCCTCTTTCTAGGTCTTACCCCTAGGCTACCCCTACGTGGCGCTGAGTGCTTCCGTCGTGCCATACCTCCACACCACTACCTCCAAGTGTCTGCTATCTGGCTTTAAATCCTTAGCTTATAATGCTTTTTGTAAGGTTGTGTCAGCCTATGTCCCCACATCACCCATCAGAACTCGGCAAACACATCATTCACTTTCACACTTACCTTAATAAGGCGGGTAATAAGCTATGACAGGAGGTAGTAAGGGTATGGGTGGTCGCCAGAAAACAACGCTCTTCATGGGTGTTGGTGGAATAAAGGAAGAAAAGAAGAAGGAACAGGAGAAAGGGAGGCAGAGAGGTAGGGGTAAGAGAAGGAAGAGGTAAGCCATCACTAAGGTTTTTACGCATTTAAACTAGCAAGCTGGCGAGGTAATATTAGACAAGTGCTGGAGTTGAGTTGAGTTGAAAGCTTTTGTATGGCCTCCTCGGAAGCACCCAGTACATGTGGTAGTGGTTATACCTGCATCCAACCTATCAATACTGCCTACGCTTCGAGAGAAGACGGAATTCGCGGGCGAACTCGGACGTATCTTAGCGATGTATAAGGTCAATGACGTTATAATATACGATGATGAGTTCGCCGGAGAAGGTGATGCTGACCTCTTAGCAACCTTGTTAAGCTACCTGCAGGTTCCACCCTACCTTCGAAAAAGGATAGTCCCGATAACACCTGAATTAAGGTATGCAGGGCTTCTGCACCCACTTAACATAGTTACTCACAATCCTGCAAACAAAGCACCTGCTCGTGGTGACCTTAGGGAGGGAGTCGTGGTAGTCTCATGGGGTACAACAGCTAAGACATTTGTGGGGTCAAAGAACCTTTGCTTTACCGAATCGTCTCGGGAACTTAAGCCGAGAGAACGGATCCTAGTTAGAATTGAACGCGCCAAGCCCATGAAGTGTCGTGAAGTAAGGCCGGAAGAGATAGATGAATACGTAGGTTATAGGGTATTGAGAGCAGGAGACGACATAGTGAACGCGATCAAGTATTTCAAGGGCACAATCGTTTTAACGTCTAAGCAGGGTGAAAGTTTTTCCAAGCGAGGACTAAGGAAATCCCTGCTGAGTGAGGCACTGCGGAGTGAAGGGCTGGTCCTACTCTTTGGTAATAACAAGTTGGACTTCGATGAAATCCTTGGCAGGGAAAGGTTTTCAGCCCTTGAACCGGTATGGAGAGTGAACTTTATCCCAGGGCAAGGAGTGCTCTCAGTACGAACTATTGAAGCTCTACACGCCGTTCTGGCTCAGATAAACACGGAGTTATGGTCTAAGAAATAACCTTAAGTGTTGGCAGGATGAGAGAGGAAAACTAATAAAGCTCGCAAAGTAAAGACGGGTTGGTGCGTAGAGTGGCGCTCGACATCGAGGTACCGCCGGAGTGGAGGAAGTTTAGGTACAGAGGAAAGACTCTCGAGGAACTACTGAACATGCCTATGGATCGGTTACTGGAATTACTGCCTTCGAGGGCAAGGAGATCACTACTCAGGGAATCCTCCCCTGAGATACAGCAGAGAAGGATGGAGATGGGTATTAAGGATTCCCCTAGGCTAAAGTTGCTTAGGAAGGTCATGGAGGCTAGGGAACTACTGAAGCAAGGCAAGAAAGTTCGCATAAGGACACATGTTAGGGACATGATAATACTGCCGGTAATGGTCGGACTCACAATTGAAGTGTATAATGGTAAAGAATTCATACCAGTGAGAATAACGCCTGAAATGATAGGACATTATCTAGGGGAGTTCGCGCCAACAACCAAGATAGTGCAGCATGGAGAGCCGGGCCTGAAGGCAACTAGGTCAACACTGTTCGTTGCAATGAAGTAAGCATAAGCATCTCTTGCATTTAATCAACATATTTCTTCAGGCTTTTTACGAGTCTGCCAACGTCCCTCTCGAAAAGGATTAAACAGATTTCCCTACCACTTCTTAGCTTTATTAGTACCTCTGATACGTTTCCGCTAACCTCCTCGGGGAATAAGCCAGCAAGATCTCTCCGTGTCCTTCTCAGGGGGTACTTACGGATGTTGAGGACGTCACTTGCATGGACCTCCAGTTCCGTGATGCCTTTGCTTGATAAGAGAGTATGTAGCTCCCTTATTGAGAGTTGTCCCTTTATCTTAACAAGTCTGTTACTTATGTCTGGATAGATTATGATGCGTACATTCCTTGGGGATGTTACAATCTTGCACTTATGAAAAAATCTGTCTCTACGTACGTATGCTGGCTTGATTACTGGCATCGTGTTTAACCTTTGACAACCCCGATCGGTTTGAGCCTAGCGACTAGCGCTGCTATTTTTACTTGATGAGTTACCATCGCTACCCTGTCTACGTCCTTGTATGCACCAGGCGCCTCCTCGCTTATTACTCTCCTCGTTGCTGCGTGGAGGTATATGCCTTGCTTAGCTAGGCTGGAGGTAACCTCTTGAGGTCTGTACGTTCTTATTGCTGCGTGTCTCGACATCCACCTGCCAGCTCCGTGCGCTGCTGAGTAGAACGTGCGTTTCCCTTCAGGTACTCCCACCATAACGTAGCTAGCTGTCCCCATGGAACCCGGTATCAGTACCACCTGTCCTATTGACTTATGGTCCTTCGGTATCTCTGGGTGGCCCGGCGGGAACGCCCTTGTTGCTCCTTTCCTGTGGACCACGAGTTTCATTCTCTTTCCGTCCACTTCATGTTCTTCGAGCTTAGCGATGTTGTGTGCTAGGTCATATATTATCTTCAACCCTAGTTTGTCCGGGTCAGTGTGGAATACCTTACCGAAGGACTCGCGGACCCAATGTGTTATTATTTGCCTGTTGGCAAAAGCAAAGTTTGCTGCTGCGCCCATGGCCTTGAAGTAATCTTGCCCCTCCTTACTGTTGAAGGGGACTGAAGCAAGTTCCCTGTCCGGGGGCCTTATTCCGTACTTGCGCATTGCTCTTTCCATAATTATTAGGTAGTCGCTGGCTACCTGATGTCCAAGACCTCTTGACCCTGTGTGAACCATTACGGTGACTTGCCCCTCCTCGTGAATCCCTAGTACCTTAGCTATGGCGGGATTGTAGATCTTATCTACTACCTGGATTTCCAGGAAGTGGTTCCCAGCACCTAATGTGCCTAGCTGGGGAGCACCTCTTCTCTTAGCAGTGTTACTTACCTTGCTTGCGTCAGCCCAAGGTATCCGACCTTGAGCCTCTATATGCTCGGTATCGTCGGCCCAGCCAAAACCGTTTCTTACAGCCCACCGGGCTCCCTCATTAAGAACCTTATCGAGTTCGCTGAAGCTTAACCTAAGTTTTCCTGTGCTTCCAACACCGGATGGTACGTTCCTGAAGATTGTGTCGACGAGTTCCTTTAGCTTCGGCTTTACGTCGTCGACTCTTAACTCGGTTGAAAGTAGCCTAACACCGCAGTTTATGTCGTAACCAACTCCTCCCGGCGAGATCACGCCTCCGTCAGCCTTCATGGCGGCGACGCCACCTATTGGGAAGCCGTAGCCCTGGTGGCCATCGGGCATCACGTAAGTTGCTAAGACAACGCCGTCAAGACACGCTATGTTAGCTGCTTGAACTAACGTTAAGTCAGTCTTCATTTTACCTAGCAGGTACTCATCAGCGAATATTATTGCCGGTACCTTCATACAGGACTTGGTTCCCTTCGGTATTTCCCACGTGTACTTATCTACCCTTCGCAGTGGGATGTTATGACTCATAACTGCACACCTACGCTTAACTACCATTAAGCGGTTTTAAGAGTTCCATAGTCTACGCACGCGTGGGTAAAACTTATGAACTTATAAGCCCCACCTAAAAAGGTCTTAGGCAGTAGGGATGGTGAGACGATGCCAGTGTGGCACTACTCCATGAAGGTGAAGAAGGAGGATGAAGATCGCGTAGCTAAGGCCATGGTTTGGGATGCGCCGATTTCACTTAAGGAGACCTACGAGATATTTAAGATAATCCGGGGCATGAAGCTAAAGGAAGCCGAGAAATTGCTTGAGGACGTCATAGCGCTTAGAATCCCTATTCCTTATGTTAGATATAAACTACAGATTGCCCATAAGCGGGGACTACCTCAGAGATTCCCACGGTGGAAAACACCAATAGGTAGGTATCCTGTTAAAGCCGCTAAAACTGTTCTCAAATTACTGAAAAACGTTGAGAATAATGCAGAGCAAAAGCAGCTAGATATTGATAGGCTAGTCATAATTCACGCAGCTGTCCATAAGGGTAGGTACCTTAAAAGGTGGATACCTCGCGCCTTCGGTCGTGCAACCCCGAAGGTTGGGACCATGGTTAACATGGAGGTAATAGTTAAGGAGGTGTAAAGTGAATGGTTGACATAAAGTCACATTTCATAGGCTTGAATATTCTTCGAATAAAGATTGACGAGTATCTGGCAAAGAACTTCATGAGGGCAGGGTACTCTAAGGTGGAGCTGATTAAGACACCTCTTGGAACTAGGGTAATTATATATGCTGACAGGCCTGCCCTGATAATAGGTAGGAGAGGTCAAACCATAAGGAGATTAACGGAGATTCTAGAGAAGTACTTCAAGTTAGAGAATCCGCAAATAACAGTGACCCAGGTTGAGAACCCAGATCTTGACGCTAGGATCGTAGCAACTCGCCTCGCATTAGCCATAGAGAGAGGTTATCACTTCAGGAGGGCGGCATTCGTTGCCCTTAGAAGAGTTCTTGGTGCGGGTGCCGTTGGTGTGGAGATCGTAATCAGTGGTAAGTTAACCTCGGAGAGGGCTAGGTACGAGAAAATACGTGCCGGTAAGGTCTACAAGACCGGACACCACATCGAGCACCTCACCGATAGGGCAGTCATACACTTACTACGGAAACCAGGTATCTACGGTATAGAGGTCTTAATAGTAAAGCCGGGTGAGCCGGACGATATAGTTAGGATTAAGGAAGCAAGTGAGGAGAGCGTAGGTGGTGAAGCGGCATGACTTTGAAGCCCGATGAAATAAGGAGGATGAGTCCAGAGGAGAGGATGCGTAAGTTAAGGGAGCTTAGGACGGAGCTGATAAAGCTAAGGACGCAAGCGTACCTCGGGACACTAACAAATGTCGGGAGAATAAAGCAGGTTCGTAAGGACATTGCAAGGATACTCACGATAATGCAGGAAGAGGAACTGAAATCAACTCAGAGCAAGAAGGGTAGTAAATCTTGAGGAGAAGCAAGAAGAATATTGTATGTCATGAATTGATAGGGTTGGAAGTAATGGTGAAGGACCATACGAGCAAATCCTACGTTGGCATGAAGGGGGAGGTTATCGACGAGACTATGAACACTTTAGTCATCATGGACAGCAAGGGTAACAGGAAAGTCGTGCCTAAAATGGGTGGGGTATTCCTTTTTAAACTCGGTGACCATCACACTGTAGAGGTCAAGGGTGACCGGATAATGGGTAGGCCTGAAGACAGGTTGAAAAGGTATGGGAGTGTGATGTGAGTATGTCAAGCAGGGTTAGGAATGTAGGAATAAAGTACGAGGGGTTGAATCCGCCGGAGAAGGAGTGCGACGATCCACTATGCCCGTGGCACGGGCATCTAAAGGTGCGTGGAGGGTTACTTGTCGGTAAGGTACTTAAGGCTAGGATGAGGCGAACCGTTGTTATTGAGAGGGAGTACCTCGTTTACATAAAGAAGTACATGAGGTATGAACGAAGGAGGTCACGTATTCACGCTCATCTCCCGCCATGCATTGACGCTAAACCCGGAGACGTCGTGTTGATCGGTGAGACACGCCCGTTAGCGAAGTCAGTGTCTTGGGTAGTGCTAGGTGTGCTTAAGAGGGGGGTGAGTTAAGGTGCCGGAGAAGAAGGGTGGTGCTGCGTATAGCAGGGTTCGCAGGGTCCCCGGAATAGTTGTTGGCACGAGACTTAAAGTAACCGACAATAGCGGCGCTAAGGAAGCTATGGTAATAGGCGTTCCGGGCCTTAAGACTAGGTTAAGGAGACTTCCCTTCGCCACGGTGGGCGATATGGTCGTGGTGACGATAAAGAAGGGAAATGCTGACTTGGTTGGACAGGTTATGAATGCCATAATTGTGAGGCAGAAAAAGCCCTTCAGGAGGCCTAACGGCGTGTGGGTTGCTTTCGAGGACAACGCGTGTGTCATAGTGTCGCCGGAAGGGGCACCTAAGGGCACTGAAATAAGAGGACCGATAGCTAAGGAAGCCGCTGAACGATGGGCTAGGCTATCAACGATAGCGTCAATGGTTGTTTGAGGTGGGGGAGTAGTGATGGTGCCAAAGTCGAAAAAACCTGGAAAGCAACGCCTTGCACAGATTAATGCCCCTCTCCATATTAGGAGGAAGTTCATGACCGCAAAGTTAGTACGGGAACTCCGAGAGAAACTTGGTATAAAGAGATTACCTGTTCGTAAGGGCGATGTTGTACGGGTAGTGAGGGGAGAGTGGACAGGACACGAGGGTAAGGTTGTGGCTGTCGACTACAAAAAGATAGCACTGCACATTGACGGAGTAACAATAAAGAAGGCTGACGGAACCCCCGTTTATTACCCGATACATCCCTCAAACGTGATGATAGTTAAACTTGACCTCAGCGATAAGTTCAGGAAGAAGATCATTGAGAGGCGTAAGGGGAGACCGGAGGTGATTGCCGAGGAAGTAACCGAGAAAGAAGCTGAGGAACCTAAGGAGAAGGTCGGAGAGGACCTCGAGGTTAAAAGGGAGGAAAGTACACCTCAAGGAGGTGAGTGAGTGTGGCGCGAATGGGATCAAGAAGG
>JAMOOZ010000043.1 GCA_027064885.1 Desulfurococcales archaeon | reverse complement strand
ATTTATTAAGGATAGGGATGCCGTCACCCCAACCCTACTTGCCCACGCACCCGCGTGGCTCTCCGCGATAGTCTTCGTATCCATAGTGGCGGCAGCGGTGTCCACGGCGGACTCAATAATACTCACGCTCGCCACCGCTGCTGCGAGGGATCTCTACGCATCAGTAAGGAAGGGAGTGAGCGACAAAACATTAATTAACGTGGGCAGGGTAACGGCCGTCGCACTAACACTGATCGCGGCGGCCGTCGCGGTGTTCAGACCGGGCTTCATAGTGGAGCTCTCGGTGCTCTCCTCAGTCATGCTCCTCCCGCTAGCCCCCATAACCCTCGCGGCCTGGCTCCTCCACGATAGACTAGGGAAGTACTCGAGGGCGGCGGCAATAACAGCTCTAGTGGTCGGGTTCGCGATAGCCCTAACGCACGCCGTAATTGCGGGAGGTAAGAAAGCACTAGTAACACCAATAGCCGGGATCCCGTACTCAGCAGTTGTGCTCGCGGTATCAACGGCGATCTTGGCCGCAGGCATAGCGGCTGACGCGGTAACAAATCGTTAGAATAATTACCCGAACCTTCGAGACTGCTTCAGTACCTTGCCCGGCAAGGATGCCGTGGTGACTTTCTCTTCTGATTCTTTCCTTAAGTCAGAATACTTAAATTACTCTGATACAATATATGCTCTGGTTGATGTCATGAGTCTGAGTACTGAAGTCCGCATTGGCAAGAGGAGAACCATGGTTATTCCCAAGGCAGTTGCTGAAGCCTTAGGTATTGATGAGGGCTCTATGCTGAGACTCGAGGTTCGGGACGGGCGCATAATCCTCGAGCCCATCCCGGACGCCATACAGCTATCGCTACGCGGCGAGAAGATAGGTAAGGTAAGCCTCAAGGAGCTGGAGGCGGAGAGCGTTGAGAAGCAGAGGAAGTACATCAGCGAAGCCTGAAATACTCGTAGACACCACCTTCCTCCTACCCGCGCTAGGGCTGGACGTTGAAGAAGAGGCAATGAACGTAATACCCCTCTTCCGCAGGGTAAAGGTATACTACCTAGAGGTAGGGATACTGGAAGCCATGTGGAAAATCCTAAAGCTGATCCCGCCACACAAGTTTAGCCGCGTTAAGCTAGGTATAGATGCAGTAAGAAATACGTACCACTCACTCGAACCAAGGGCAGAGGCTTACGTATACGCCGCCACCATATATCATGAAGGCCACCGCGACTACATAGACGCCCTACACTACGCCTCAGCCAAGACGGAAGAGATACCGTTCCTAACAATCGACTACGAGTTCAGAGACTTCCTCAAAGAACACGAACACAAAGTCGAGGGAATAGTCATCACGCCTAAAGAGCTGAGGAACTTAATTAACTCCGGTAGCCGTGAAAGAGCTTAACCGGCGTTGCACCGCTAGAAACCTCATTGTCCTTAAAGCGAGACAGCCCTTTTCACTACGTGGTTTAAAGAAGAACCCTCCCGAGTACCTCACGGGTGAAGCTTTATGGGTTCCACTAAAAGGAATAGAAGGTTCAGGAGGCCTGTGAGGGCTCGGGTAGTGGGTAGGTGCGTGAGAGCCACGGCGATCGCGGCGCTAACGGCGTTAATGCTGATCCTAGCCATGTGTGCCGTGCATGTGGACGCGTGTGTTGGGGGCCCGTCCGACGCCGTCGCTGTGGAGGTGGTGCTGAACAAGCCCGGCATTACCTACAACTTCAGCTTGCTGAGGTCCTTGAAGGGAGTTACGGTGGTTAATGAGGACACGGTAGCTTACAGGAGCCATTTAAGTAAGGAGATAGCGGTTACCGTATCGCTTCAGAGAGTCTCGATAAGCGATAACGCAACTAAGTACTTAACCGTCAGGATCCAGCCACCCCTAAACGTAACGAACGTTACTGAGAGGGAGTACGTATGGAACTACAGGGTCGAGGAAGTGGCCGTGGATCTGAGCACCTTAAAGAACGCGGCCACGGACCTCGGGTGGCGTGTCGAACATGCTGGCGAGTCACACGGATACGGGTTTAAGGCATACCTAACTAAGGAGTGGGGCACTCATAGGGTGAAGATATCGATTGCGGGAATCAACGCTAAGACCGGCGTGGACCTCTACATCAAGGTCATAGCCAGCGACAACAGTGAGGAGGTAGTGCAGGAGGTTAGGGGGCTCATTAGGGCCCTAACAGGCAAGGAAGTCCAGGTAGTGTTCGAAGAGAGAACCTACACCCAACAGGTAATGTCAGTAAATGAGGACGTCGTTAAGGCAGTGCTCGCCTACGAACTCAAGTGGCTCTCCGAAACCGGGATTATCAGCGGGTTAAGTAATAATGACATCCTGAGTATAGTGAATGCCTCGAAGCCAGGTTACGCTGGGTGGAACTCTAGGCTAGTGTACGTTCACGTTAACGGTAAGCAGCAGTGGCTTCCATACTATGACGCAGTAGAATACATACCTGGCGCCACCTTAGTGAGGGGAGGATGCATCGACATTACCGAGTTAATAAGGGGTAAGAACCTAGAGATACCCGCGAAGACGCATACGTACTCCTCAATCATGAGTCCCAGCACCACCTACCCGACGGTGGAGGGCAGTAACCTTCAAGCGTTAATGATGGGCCTAGTAATTGGGGCAGTGGCACTAATAGTGACTTTGGTTACCGTGTCATCTGCTGGAGTGAAGATCTAAAGGAGGGTAGTGACGTTGCCTAGGGTGATCATTGACGGCAGCACCTTACGGGACTACATAAGGCTACTTAAGCACGGTGACAGGGTAGGGGTTAGGGAAGCCCAGAGAATCCTCGGGTACGGAAGCCCTGGCAAGGCCCAGAGGTTTCTGGAGAGGCTTGTTAGGGCTGGTCTCGCAAGGAAGTGTGAGGATGGGAGGTACGAGATCATTGAGAAGCCTCTTAACATGGCGGGGTACTTGGTGATAAGGGGGTTAGTGATTCCCAAGGTCCTAGTTGCGGCTACCTCGGCGACGGCCATGGCATTAACCTACGCCGTGCTCTCTAATACTGACGTAGTAACGAAAGCAGTGATCGTGGTACTCACAATACCTTACTGGCTGGAAGTCATCACCACCGTTAAGATGCTCTCGGAACTCAAGTAGTTTTCCGCATAACTCCACCCGACCGACCCGCTCCGCCTGTATTGCTTTGCGAAGCTTTTTTATTTTCCTTCACGCATCTTTCCTGGTGTACATATATGCGTAATAAGGTGCACATGCTTGCGGCCCTACTAATACTCATTACTTTAACGGGCTCGGCACCCATACTCACCACCTATTCCAGCAACAGTAAACCCGTAGTGGTGACCACTTCGAGCGTTCTGGCCAGCATAGTGAGGGATCTTGCCGGGGATCAAGTTGTTGTCGAGGTTATCGCCTCACCGTCAGTATGCCCCGCTCACTATGGTGTTAAGCCAAGCGATGTTTACAAGCTCAAGGATGCGGACCTAATACTTAGGCAGGGTTTCGAGCCATGGCTTAAGGACCTCGTTGAGGCTTCAGGGTCTAAGGCACCCGTAGTGACGATTAAGGGCCCATGGAACACTCCTGAGTTCCTCAAGGCGAGGTATGAGGCAGTAGCTAACGCCCTCGAGAAGTACCTCGGCATAAACGTCAGCGCCAAGCTGAGGAAGTGCCTTAAGGCTATTGACGACACTGGCG
>JAMOOZ010000042.1 GCA_027064885.1 Desulfurococcales archaeon | reverse complement strand
CTCTCTAACGCTCCTCAACGCCCTCTCGATTAGTTCAGCGTACGAGCCGAGGTAGTTGGCAGGCTCACTGCATTCCCTGAAGTCCTCCTCAGTAAGTAGGTCGCTGGTGCCGAGGCGCTTGAGTGCTTCCTTAATGCTCACGCCCTCGCACCTAGCGATGCTTAACGCCTCCCTAAGCAATGAATGCGCTTCATGCCTAGGCACGCCAGCCTTAAGCACTAACCTCACCATGAGGCACTCAGCCATCACGGAGTCCCTACTCATGCTTAGGTTCCTCCCCATTGCGTCCTCATTGACCCTCAAGCCCCTCAACACCCTCTCAACGTCGAGTAGTACCTGGTCGGTTAGGAGGAGTATGTGGGGCAGTAAGACCCTCTCGCAGCTACTGTTCGTTAGATCCCGCTCATGCATTAAGGCAATGTTCTCGAAGGCAGTCAAGGCTAAACCACGGCAGACCCTAGCTAACCCAGAAACACGCTCAGCGAGGACGGGGTTCACCTTATGAGGCATGGTACTGCTCCCAGCCACGCCCCCAACTAAGGTAACCTCACCGATCTCATCCCTCATCAACTCCCTGACCTCGAGGGCTAACCTATCCAGCTGGCTAGCCAGTATGGCGGCGAACGCCGCTAACTCCGCGTACCCGTCCCTAGGCGCGACCTGTGTTGAGATCGGGTGTGGCTCGAGCCCCAACTCCCTTAAGCACCCGGACTCAACAGTGATGCCCGCGTCACCCCACGCAGCCATCGTGCCCACAGCCCCGGAAATCACTCCCCTAACCACCCTGCCCGTCAGCGAGCATAGTCGCTCGTAACTCCTCGAGAGTTCGTACGCGTAGTTAGCTAGCTTGAAGCCAAAGGTTATGGGTAACGCGTGCCTACCGTGAGTCCTCCCAACCATGACCACGTCCTTGTAGGACTCACTCATACTCGCAAGTAGCTCTACGATGCTCCTCAACCTGCGCTTGATTATGTTGAGGGCATCCCTAATGATGAGGGCCCACGCAGTGTCGATTATGTCCGAGCTAGTCGCCCCCAAATGAACGTACTTCCCGCACCCCCCGCACCTCAATGCGATGAGGGTGGCGAGGGAAGCTAACTCGTGGCCGGTCCTAGCCTCCATCTCGTCAACGTCCTCGGGCCTCACGCCGTACGCGCATCCCCTTAAGACATCCACGCATTCCTCAGGCGCTAAGCCAGCATCCGCTAACCCCTTCATTAAGGCTACCTCAACATCGATTAACCTCCTCAACACGGCCTCACGCGTTAGGAGGGACCTCATCTCCTCAGAACCGTACCTGTAGTCCAGGGGGCACACGGAACTCATGAGTTATCCCTCCTAACGTACTCCATTAGCGAGAGCTTCAGCGCCTCAGCACCGAGTAGGTCGACTTCAGCCCCAACCCTCAACGCTATCCTTAACGCGGACTCCAGCACGTCGCCGCCCTCACGCTTGGCTAGGCTGTAGAGGGTTTCGCTGAATGACCAGGGGTAGAAAATCCATACCCACTCCCTAACAACCTCAACGTAATAGTCGGGCTTCAAGGAGCTAGTTAGCTTGTAGTGAAGCACGGCGGACTTCACGTCCCTCGCACCCATACCCTTAATGAGCTTCATAACCTTACCCATGGTTAGGCCCGTGTCAACAACCTCATCAACAACGAGCACGTCCTTACCGTCAACGTCCAGCGGCTCGTGAATACTTACTTGAGGCTCGTCAAACACCTTCCCAGCGATCCCCCAGAACCTTGACCTAATGACGTACATCTCCTCAATACCCAGGACATCACTAACTATGCGGGCAGGGACTAGCCCGCCCCTAGAGATCGTTACGATGGTGTCGAAGGACGCGCTGGAGTCAAGTATCTTCCCCGCAAGCGAGTAACAGAGCTTGAGGGCCTCACCCCAAGGAACGTACTTAACCCTCACAGCCATTCACCCCTCAACAAGGCTCTATAGTGCTCGGAGGCTTCGGCGTGACCGCGTACGTAACCATGGTCACGCCCTCAACCTCCGAAGTTATCCTGGAAGCAACCCTATCCAGGACGTCGTAAGGAAGCCTAACCCAGTCAGCAGTCATGGCATCCTCACTCGACACGACCCTCAACGTCACGACGTACCCAACCTCCCTCGAATCACCCTTAACGCCGACCCACCGATCATCACCAACGACGGCAAACGCCTGCCACACGTCACCGTAGAGGCCAGCACGCCTCAACTCCTCCTCAAGAATGCGTGACGCCCTCCTCACGACCTCGAGCTTAGCCCTGCTGAACTTACCCACAACCCTAACCGCTAAGCCCGGACCAGGGAACGGGTGCCTCTCAATGATCCCCTTAGGTAACCCGAGCAACCTGCCTAACTCCCTAACCTCATCCTTGTAGAGCTCCCTCAACGGCTCAACAACCTTCAACCCCAACCATTCAGGCAGCCCGGCAACGTTATGGTGGCTCTTGATCCTGTCAGCGGACTCAACATACCCGCTCTCGATCACGTCGGGGTACGTAGTGCCCTGAACCAAGTACTCGACATCACCTAACGACTCCGCAACCTCCTTAAACACGGCGGCGAACTCCTCACCTATGATCCTCCTACGCTCCTCACAATCCTCGACACCCTCAAGCCTACTCAAGAACCTCTCCCTAGCATCAATGACTAGGGGGTCAAGCCCCGAGGACTTAAGGAGGGACACGACCTCCTCAACCTCACCATCCCTAAACAAGCCATGATCAATCAAGACAGGCACCAACCTATCACCAACAACCCTCCGCACAAGCGCCGCAGCAACAGTTGAGTCAACACCGCCGCTAATTGCGGCAACAACCCTACCCTTAAACCCGCTGAGCTCCTTCCTCAGACCCTCAAGGATCTCCTCAAGAATGTTGGCGGGCCTCCAACTCAACTCAACACCAGCTAACCTCAGGAAGTTACGGAGCAGAACCCCACCCTTACGCGTGTGCCTAACCTCAGGATGGAACTGAACACCGTAAACCAAAGAATCCCTAAGCCTAAACGCAGCCACGTAACCCCTACCACTAACAGCCAGTACCTCAGCCCCCTCCGGGAGGGACGTAACGCACTCCCTATGACTCATCCACACCTCCTCAACCTCCCCCCAACCCTTAAAGAGGGGGTCGTCTCGAACAACACGCACGTACGCACGGCCAAACTCACCCTCACACCCATCAACGTCACCGCCGCCGCAGATAGCCAGTAATTGATGTCCAAAACAGATCCCAAGCACGGGTAAGCTAGAACCGAGAACCTCATTACACACTCCAGACATTCCCGCAAGGTCCCTCACACTCATGGGCCCGCCAGAAAGAACCACCGCCTTAACACGGCCACCACCTTCAAGAACCTCGCTAAACCTGCCTGGACTCGTTAAGATGGCGTGAGCGCCTAACTCACGCAACCTACGGGCTATTAAGTGCGCGTACTGCCCACCAAAATTAACGACGAGTACGGTATCGTGAGACCCGCTCACTCGCTTCCCGGGAACACTAACTATCCTTGAGTATATAAAATTTCCTAAAAATTCCTTTTAAACATTACTCAAATAATTAACTTAATTAAATTAATCATTATTGGAGAGCCGAGTGCTTGAGTGAATGAGGCACTAAACAGCGACTTAATCCTGGTAGCGGCAGGTAGGGGGCAATAGTTTCTGGGTTAATGTTAATAATCTGAGTCTTAAGCAATTTCTGGGTAACCCGTAAATGTCTGAGGTTCTCGAGGCTAAGGTAAGGATATCCAAGAAAAACACGCTATACATACCTAAGGCAATAGCTGAAGCTGTAGGGATAGGAGAGGGGAGTATAGTCAAACTGAGAGTTGAAGGCTCTAAGATAGTGCTGGAGCCTATACCCGATCCCTTCGACGTAGCCCTCAAAGGACCTAAATACGCTAAAACAACCTTCGAGGAGTTTGAGAGGGAATCCGAGGGAATGCAGGATGAGTTCCTCAAGTAAACTTAAGGTACTCCTGGACTCAACATACTTACTTCCCATACTAGGTATTAAGGTCGAGGGTACGGATGAAGCATTAGTGACCCTCAACAAGCTATGGAAATCAAGAATCCTAGAGGTCTACTACACGCCCTTCAGCATTCTAGAAATCTTAGGTAAGATCTCCAGGGTGAAGTACGACCGCAACATAGTGTGTACGGGACTCTCATTAATAAATGAGAAGTTCAAGTTAATTCACCCAACGACTGAGGGATACATGAAAGCACTTGAACTCAGAAGCAAGGGTTTCAAGGACTTAATAGACCTACTACTTTACGTGACATCACTAACACAGCGCGTAAAGTTCCTTACAAGAGACGACGCCTTAATCAACTTCCTGGAGAACCAAGGTGAAGAACTGGGAAACATAGTGCATGAGAGAGTTTTCATCGAAAGGTACGGCGCCGAGAAAGGCATTAGTGATCACCACGGTTAAATATCGTGGTTCTGAGGAACTCTCTGAAATCCTCTACTTCTTCTATGAGGTAGAAGGCCTTGACCCCCGCGCGCTTTGCGTTAGTTGCTTGCGTCTTGTCGTTCGTCACTAACGGTGCGTTAAGGACTCGAGCCAAACCTATGTAGTAGGCATCCGCACCACGAGAACCTGTTGAGAGGGCCGCCTCCTCAGCCTCCCTGTAGAAGGCATCGTCAGGGACTATCGTCACTAGCCTTGCCAACTTACCCACAGCCTCCTCAGCCAAGCTCCGCGGGATGAAGCGCACGGTAACTCCGGCGGTCTCAACCAGAAATAACCTTGGCGCGTAAGCCCTGATTACCCCATCCTGCACCAGCTTAAAGAAAAACTCCGCTACCCTCACCCTGACCGGGTCCCTGCCCACAAACAAATCCACACTAAGCGAGGCATCAACCACCACGCGCCTAACCAAGCCTATCCCTCTCACGACTAAGTATGGCGCTTGGTTCCTCCCTAGCCCTAGCTAAGCTACGCACACGCGCAGCAAACCCAACAATATCCTCACGTATCTCCACTAACACCTCCTCCCCCTCCCTCAACTCAACAGGCTCCAACGGCTTCAGCACACCTCCCTCGTACCTTACACGAATTATTCTGGACAACGCGTCACCCCTATGGAGAATACCTGTACTAAACCAATATGTTTTTACATCACAAAGGAAACTCACTTGCTAAACACTAGCTCTAAGAACGTGAGTTTACGTGCCCCCCACATAATTTCATGGGGTACATGCTCTTGAGCAATAACAGGGCGAGGCTCCTCCTGGCTATCGAGCTCTATAGGGAGGGGAGGTTAACACTCAAGCAAGCCGCCGAGCTTTCCGGGCTCTGCGTCGAGGACTTCATGCGGGAACTCTCAAGAAGGGAAGCCAGCATAATCAACTGGGATGAAGAGGAGGTAAAGGAGGAGTTGAGGGTTGCCGAGGAACTTCTGAGCAAAAGCAAGCATTAAGTGAGGTAATTTAGGCCCGCTAGATGTTTACGTTCCCCCCTCACCAGCACCCTAACCTCCCTAAGCCTCTCCCTCAACGGCTTGATCACTTGTTCCTCGAGGTCGTCGGGCTTCACCATCAGTGACTTACCCTCACCGGTAACGTGTTCCTCTATCCCCGAGAGGAATTCAGTTAAGCAAGCCTCGACTATCGAGTACACGGTGTACAGCGCCGTAAGAACACTCGAAACATCCTCCACACTCAACTCCCCACTAACTAAGCCCCTCCTCAGAGCCTCAACATCACCGACAACCCCATAATCACTCAACCCACCTTCAGGCACGCCCTTAATGTGCACGTACCCCTCAAAGAAAGCATCAACTTTACCGCGTCCCCACTCCCTCAACAACCCAAACGCGCCCCACACCACGGCCCTACCCTCCCTAACATCGTAGAGCAGCCTCCTCAACAACCTCAAATCAACACCGCCCAACCACCTACCCTGCTCTCTCACAACCTCTAACTTAGACAAAATAATATCCACAGCCCTCGGCGGCCCCACCACCCTAACATTCGCGCCCTCCCTAACCACACCCTCCATGGCTTTCCTCGCCTCCTCCAAGAGCTCAGGATGCTGCCTGTAGAACTCCTCGAACCACTTCTCCCACATTTCAATGTCTTCTATCTTTAGGAACCTTTCAGAATCATACAAGCCTACAGGCACGATCTTAGTAATCTCACTAGGGTCTGGAGGTAGCACCAATCCCTCGTAGATGTACGGCCTCTTAAGGGCGAAAGCTCGGGCGAACTTGAAAGCCTCTCTTATGAGGTCGGGCCTTCTCAGTGCCTC
Organism: Desulfurococcales archaeon; assembly: GCA_027064885.1. GTDB lineage: Archaea > Thermoproteota > Thermoprotei_A > Sulfolobales > NBVN01 > WAOL01. The sequence continues at coordinate 12,437 of JAMOOZ010000042.1, read as the reverse complement.
GTCCTCATGTTCTATGCCATTAAGGAACAAGATGAGCTCAAGAACAGGTCCGAAGTACCATGCAAAACTTCTTTTTTCCGGTACGTCTAATTTAACTGCCAAGCGTGCCGCCAGGGGGGCACCGCCACCAGTTTTACCTACAACGTGCTCTAACCACTCTTTTTCTTCGGGTCGAAGTTCAGGATCAATAAGATAGAGATACGGGGTAGTTATGATCGATCTCTTAAAGATCTTGCTAAGTTCGTACGCATAGTCCCCAAGCGTGATGTACGCCTTTTTCGGGTCTATGGGAGGTTTTTCCTCTTTCACCTCTCCCTTCTGCCTTCTTCTATACCATTTCATCAAATCATAGATCATCCTTATGCTCAAGCCTCCTTCCCTCCATCATCGTTGTGGAGAATTACCATGGGCACCACCTGGTGTGGGTTGAGGGTTTTTGTTACATTAGTAATTTCTTCATTACCGTAATTAAGAATGATGTGTTGCTTCGTGTTTTAATGCTTCATACACAGCCTCTACGGGTGCCCCGCAGTCCTCGGTAATCTCCTTAATGCTCCAGCCGTTAGCTAATGTCTCCAGATGTAATCTATGAACACATGTACCCTTCAGGGTAGACCTTTCACGTGTATGCTGAGAGTAACCTTAAGCCTTGATGCTTGTACTCACGTGTTGCTTTAGGTTCACCTGATTTTTAATGGTGGTTCAATCGTAACGTGGTAGGGTTTGGGTGGTGTCGGGGTGACTGAGCTTTACCCCGTGGTTAAGGGCGGTGTGTTGGCCGGTATTTTGGGGTGCGGCGGTGACGCGCTGTTATTATGTTCCGTTGGGGGCGAGTGTAGGTTCTTTCTGTGGGTTGATTCTGGGGAGGCTGTCGAGGTTACTGACTTGGTTGAGGGTAGGGGCGTGAGGTTGCCTGGTAGTGGGGTTCTCCCTGTTGTTTCGTGGGTTAGGGCGGCTCCTTACGTGCATGTTAGGGTGTGCGGTGACTTAAGGGGGTATGTGTCGTGGGTTGCTAGGGAGTTGAGGGGTTCCGGCATTGCTGGTAAGCCCGTGATTGTCGGTGTGAGTGGGGGTAAGGACTCGGTCGCCGCGCTAACCGTGGTTGACTCCCTTGCTGGTAGGTTCGGGCTTAGGGTTAGGGCGACGTACGTGTACATACCATTCCTTGATTCCCTCAGGTCACGTAGGTTCGTTGAGGACGACCTGCCTAAGCGAGTGGGGTGTGACGTGGAGGTCATTGAGGCTAGGAGGAGGGACGTTAAGCGCTACCTTAAGTGGAGGGGCATGCCTAAGAGGGGGAGGAGGTGGTGCACTTACTTCAAGGTTAGGCCTATGCGTGACGCCATGAAGGCCGACAGGAGGCTCCTTGAGGTCGTCGCTGATAGGGTTTCGGAGTCGCCTAAGAGGGCCAGGAGGCTCCTTAAGGTCGCGTCCGAGCGCCTCATACTGGCCGGGAGGAGGTTCAGGCCAACGTACCTCCTAACGATCCTGGACGTCATCGATATCGTTAGGTCTGTTGGCGCGGTGCATCCGGACTACTCCTCGGGCTGCCCTAGAGTGGCGTGCGCGCTATGCCCCTACAGGTCGCTCTACGAGCTAGGGGAGGACGTATTCAGGGACGTTGAGGATGCTGGCTTGATCGAGGAGGTGCTGAGGAAGGAACACTCAATAAGGTACGCTAAGTTAGGGATCGGGCTCGAGGACTTCATGATAAGGCATTTATGGAGGTTCGAGCCACGCACAGCTAAGCTACTTAACGAGGTGGTGAGCACTGTGGCTAAGGATGAGGGGCGGGCTAGGTTAAGTGGTGAGCGCATTAAATTAATTATTAAGGAATTATGGGAGGGAATTCCACTGAAAACGTATGTCCTTGGAAACCCTTGGGAGTACCCGGCCACTCTACTTAAGGCGTGGAGCGAGGGTTGGTTGGTTGCGGAGCTGACGCGTGATGGGTTAAAAGGTTTGATTAGGGCTCCCTCTTTCCTTTCTCCTCCGGCCAGTAGTGTTCGCCGGGCTTAGGTCTGAAGGGTGTCTTGATCTCGAGTCCTGATTCCTGTAGGACTGCTCTTAGTATGGAGTGAGTGGTGAGTACACCATACACCATATGTTTCTCGTCAGTCACTACCGCGTGTTGTGTGCCATCACGTTCCATGAGGGCTATCGCTTCGGCGACCGTGTCGTTGGCGGGGACGCAGTGGGGTAGCCTGTCCATGATGTCCTTCGCCCTAATCCTTCCTTCGTCCTCGGGCCTGAGGCCGGAGCCCTTGATCAGTCTTCTGGGGCCTGTGAAGGGTATATGGTGCCTTGCTAGGGATGTTTGCCCAAGCAGTATGAGTATGTCGTCATACGTTATTAGGCCTTTGAGTCTTCCCTTACTATCTATCACTATGACATAGTGCTTACCTTGGAGAACGTGCTGGAGTATGTTACTCAAAGGTTCGTCCTCAACTACGTAGTCGTACAGGGGAGTTAAGTCACGGTACTTCCTGATAAAGTTCTTTACCTTCATGCTTAGTACCTTGCTCGCTCCATTCACGAGGGACTCGATCATGCTCACGTGGGGCGCCCAGAAATATTTACCGTGACTGGAATTAATTCCTTAGCTTCACGTGGGTGGCGTAATGCTTTAAAAGTGCACCTTTAATTAAGATTTAGTGTACCAAGTATGCATATACCGGACGGGTTCCTAGACATTCCCGTGATTATGGTGACGTACGCCGTCGCGATAGCGTGGCTAGCCTACTCCTTCTACAAGGTAGGGAATGGTGTGGGGAAGGATAAGCTATCGATGGTGCCGGTACTCGCTGCGGGGATATTCGTGGCGCAGATGCTGAACTGGCCCATACCCGGCGGGACAAGCCTGCACTTCGTTGGCGGCGCCCTAGCGGGGGTGCTCCTAGGCCCTTACCTAGGATCCATAGTGATATTCATTGTGCTCCTCGTGCAGTGCCTAATATTCCACGATGGAGGCATAACCGCATTAGGAGCCAACGTACTCAACATGGGGATAGTCGATGTCCTAGCAGGGTACGCGACCTACGTCCTAGCCCTGAAGCTACTGGGACCTGAGAGGAGGACGAGGCTAATCGGTGCTTTCGTAGGTGGGTGGCTAGGAATAACGTTAGCCGGGATAGTCTGCGGGCTCGAGATAGGGTACTCGTCAGCCTGCCCGTTCGGCGTAGCGATCTCGGTGCCCGTAATGGGTGCGTGGCACGCTGCGCTGGGCGTGATTGAGGGCTTCATAACGGCGTTCGTGATAGATTACCTTAGGGTTAGGGCAGACATAATCCCGCAGGCAGACCTGCTTTCGGGGGTGGTGAGGAATGCTAAGCCGTAAAGCAATAATCACGATCGTCGCACTAATAATAATCAGCCCGCTCTTCGGCGTCGTACTCGCCGACGCCGTAGGGTACCATGAACCCCTCGACGTCGCGGCAGAGAAGCTAGGGCTTAAGGACGTAACCGACAAGCTCAACTGGACCCCATTCCTAGACTACAGCGTCCCCGGGCTGCCGGCAACAATAGGGTACATAATAAGCGGGTTCATAGGGGTCGCCGCGGTCCTCGGCCTAGGGTACCTCATCAAGGTGGTGCTGGGTAGGAAGTCTTGAGAGGCGCTACCCAAGCATACCTGGCGGGCTTAAGGGAGGTTTTAACTGAGTTACTTAAGGAAAGCGGTTCCGGCCTACTCACACCTTACTCAACCCCAGCAATCATCACCGTAACCTTCACAGCCGCCCTAGCCCCCTCATGGATATGCGTGGTCCTTCCGTCAATTATTGCCTTAACCATGCTGACCCTAAGCGCGTGGGGGAGTCTCGCGGAGGAGCTTAAGGGCGCGGTAAAACCAGTGGTGACGGTAACGGCCTTCTCAGCCTTTGTCTCAACACCCCTCCTCCTCAGCAGGGACTTCAGCGACGCGGCCTTCTTCATAGCGAGGGTGGTTGCGTCATCAATAACGTTCATAATGCTGGTCAGGGCGGCTGGCTGGTCCCGCGTGCTTAAGGGCTTGAGGTACTTAGCACTGCCTGAGACCTTGGTCTTAATGATCGAGGAAGCGGTTAGATTCATCCCGTCCTTCCTTGGGGATGCCTTAACTTTGACGAGCGCTAGGGAGGCAAGGACGCTAGGTGATTCAGGAACGCTAAGCACGTGGAGAACCTTAAGCACGGTCGCGTCGGAACTAATTTTAAGGGCTAACGCTAGAGCACAGAAGGTACTCATGGCGATCAAGTCAAGAACCCTTGCAGGCAGCGGCAACGTAACCCCACGTAGTGGGGGGTACCGCAGCAACGTAAGTTACTTGGACGTACTACTCTATTTACTGGCAGTGTTGATGGTGTTGATGGAGGTGGTCATCACTGCACTATAAGGTGACTGTAGAGAACGTGTGGTTCTCTTATGTGCGCGGCAACCCTGTGCTTAAGGGGGTGACGCTAAGTGCCTCCCCTGGTGAGGTAGTGGCGATCTTAGGTCCTACAGGGTGCGGCAAGTCGACCCTCCTAACAATAATGGCTGGGCTCATGAGGCCTGATGAGGGGCGCGTACTCGTTAATGGGGAGGACCTCTTCGGAAACATTAAGGCGTTAAGGCGTCATATAGGCCTCCTCTTCCAGGACCCTGAGCACCAGCTGTTCAACGCCACGGTCTATGATGAGGTTGCGTACGCCTTAAGAACTATGGGTATGCCTGAGGATGAGGTGAGGCGCCGGGTACTCAGGGTGGTGGAGGAACTCGGGATCAGGGAGTTACTTGATCGGAGGCCGTTTAAGTTGAGTGTGGGTGAGAAGAAGAAGGTGGCTTTAGCCAGCGTACTCTCCTACGACCCGGAAGTACTCTTGCTTGATGAACCAACCGCTAACCTAGGTGCGCGGGACGAGGCCCTAATAATATCTACGCTCGTGAAGGCTCGACGGGCAGGGAAAACCGTAGTGATGGCGTCCCACGACCTAGAATTCGTCTTCAGGGTAGCTGACAAAGCATACATCATGGGTAATGGGACGATCAAGGCGGTGGTTAAGGGTGAGGATGTCATCAAGCCCGAAGTACTTGACGCGGTAGGCCTAACCCCACCACTAATAACCATGGTTGCGGAGCACTTCAGAATAAGCTACGAGGAAATAGCCTCCCTCACCAGAGTAACCGAGGAACACGAGCGTCAGGAACAGTCCCTTAAGTTAGGGACTAAAGCACATGCATCAAGCTTTGACACCGTAGCAAGTAATCACGGCGATAAGGGCGGCGGTTAAGGCGGGATTCTATGGTGAGGATGTTAACTAACGCCTATTTATCCTAGCGCTAACTTCCTTAACTAGCCTCTCAACCTGCTTTAATGCGGCTCGCACACTTCTCTCAGTACACCAGCCCTCATAGAAGCATGTGTGCATGCCGCCCGCCTCATTCCATACGTGATTAACCCATTCCCCTAACTCATCAGCCATTACATCCTTGTACTCCCATAGCTCCCGATGGCTGGTAAGCCTTCTCCTATCCCTCCACCACGCGTAAGCCTTAACGGCTAGCGCCGCCGCACCCCACACTTTCTCAGCGGCCTGCCTTACGTCACCCCTCTCAAGCTCATCTCCCGCTCTCCCCACGAGTTCCTCAGCCGCCTCAATATACTCTACAGCCCTGTCTCTAGGGTCAAGTCCTTGGGTAATGAGTTCGAGAACGTACTCCTCAACACTAACACCTAACCTGCGGGCTTCCTCCCGGATGCGTTGGGCGGTCTTACTGGGGATGCTGATGGTGACCATTATTGGCAGTCCCAAGGTAAGTATGGTTACAGAGAATAAGTGATTTCCTTGAAGCCTACTGGAGGAGCCATACGTTCCCGACGTACACGTGCTTCAGCCCGGCGTTCCGGGCCTCCCTAACGCATTCTTCCGCCTGTCTGCGTGGCGTGGTTCCGACGTCATTCATTAAGTGGTCTGGGTGGAAGGCTAGGAGCACTAGGGGGACATTAGTATCGAGGGACGCTAGGTACTCGGAGATCTTCCTTACCTCCTCCGCGTCAACGTACTCAGGCACTAGGAGCACGCTTACGGTTAGTAACGGGATCTCAGGGCGTTCCCTTCCCATTCTAGCCACTAGGGCGGTGTTGACCATTAACCGCTTAACAGCCTTCTCACCGTTAATGCCTGTTAAGGCCTCATACACGGAGGGTGTCCAAGCCTTCCAGTCTACCTTAACTATCCCGCCACTAATTAAGGAGAGCCTAGCCATAGCCCTCATCAACCCAGGGTGCTCGACACCGTTAGTCTCCCAACAAACCCTCTTAACGAGGCCTCCCTCACGAGCCCTACGCACAACCTCCCTCGAGACCTTCAACGCGAAAGGCGCGTGAGGCCCCGGGTCACCGCCGAAGTAACAGATGCACGTTACTCGAGGATCCATCGCAGCCTCAACCAACTCACCCCAGTCCCTAACCCACGGCACCCTACCTCCCTTCCTCACCGCCTCACCAGCCATCACCTTATGCTGCCAGTTCTGACAGAACACGCAGTCCAGCCCACAACCAGCGAAGAAAACAGCTAGGTTCACGTACCCCTCCTCAAGCCCCGGCCTCACAGCAAACTCAGGGAACCCAGCCCCCGTAACCGCGGGACAGAAGTGCGCGGCCACACAATTAGTTGGATGCGGGTCAAAATACCACTCAACAACCGCCCTACCATAACCAGCGACAGGGACTAACCCACCACTCCTAAACACCCAAGCACCGCAAAACCCACTAGCGCCCTCCACACGCGGTACTAAACACTCATTAACACACAACCCACACCTAAACCCACCCTCAGACCTAGGTGCCTCAGCAGGCAAACCAACATTAACCCTGAACCCCTCCCTAACGCCGAGCGACTTAACCACCCTAAGCGACTCTAGGGGCTTACGCCTCAAACACTCGACACACACCCCAACAACCCTACTGACGTGAGGCGATGACTTACCGCAAACCCCGCACCTCACCAAACGCCCCGCACCCGAGAAGATAGGGGGACTCAAGGATAATTAACGCCTAAAGCAGGTGGGCGGCGGGAGAAATCAGCGGCTCCGGAGTTCCTTATAGGGAAAACATGTCCTTGAATTACTTCATTGAGTGCGTTCTCAAGGATTAGCTGCCTTCGTTACAGCTTTACTTAACGGTATTGCTGGCGCGACCTTGTACTTCGTGTACAGGCTCGGTGCCGCCTTAACGAAGGTCAGCATCACATCAAGCGCTTTCTCCTCACTCTCCGCCTCCACCAGCGTGACCCCCCAGAACGGGATGGTTGGGGCTATGTAGGACTGAAGTACCTTCACACCCTCCGGTGGGTACCCTGACCTAGTGGCGGCGATCGAGGCTTCAGCGGCTTTCTTAACGTCGTAGTTAGGGTTTAATTCGTAGTACACTAAGAATTTCGTTTTTAATTCACCTCCTTAACCTACCCGCTACACCGCTATTATCATCAAGCGACGTGAGGTACGTATGTTAGGTGTGTTTACTGGCAACTAAGGTGGTTCACGTAATATCGGTAATTGGTAGTGAGTGTTTAAGGATACCGTAGCTTCCCCGTGGGGTTAACCCGTTACTTGTAAACGAATTTATTTGATTTCCGAACCCCTTAAGTCGGTGGTAGCTGGATGCGTCGCTACTACGGCCTCACGTTACTGGCTTTGCTGGTTGTCGCGTTATGTGCATTAAGCAACGTCGCTTACTATGCAGGCGCCACCCAGCAGCCTGGGAACACTAACGCGTACGGTGAGGTACCTTACTGCGTAGGGATAGTCAAGTACCCTAACTGGGGGCTACCCGATGTTGCCTACCCAGGAGGTAACGTGAGCATTCACTTATGGGGTAATGCAGGGGTGAAGAGCGCTGTCCTCGAGAACGGCTCGCTCAAGGTTAAGCTGAAGCTCGTTGAGAGCAGTGAAGGTGTTGTCGAGGCTAAATTACCTGAGGATATTGGGCCCGGGATGTATGACTTGATACTGAACACTACTGAAAGCATTTGCGGAATCCACAACGCTATCTGGGTGCCTGAAGAGAAGTTCAACACGCCAAGCAGCACCTCCCCAAGCGCGACCCAGCAACCTGGACCAGTAGCAACGACGCCACTGATAGTTGGGGGCGTCATAGCAATCGTAGTGGTGGCGGTAGCCCTATACCTAGTGCTTAGGAAGACCCAACGATGAAGCCTCAACCCCATGTCACTCAGTTTTTCATTTATTAAGGAATCAATCGCTTTCCTTCGCGGGCCGCAGGAATGCCTGGCGCGCGTTGCGAAGCATTCACCTCAAGCAAATACTGGTTCAAGGTCGTCGCCTCAGGCTTCGTGAGGGACGGGAACCTAAGCATCCTCAGCGACGCGTGGGTCGTTGGTCTGGGAACGGGCTTCACGACAATCCCCCAAATACTTAGTGAGTCGGGCAGCATGGAGGACGTGACGGGAGGTGCGCACGTCTTCAAAACATATAACGCGTTGTGGGGAGGCAAGCACGTCACCGCGGTAGTGTCGGCGGGCGGGAGCGGGTACGCGGAAGCGGTCGTCGCTATGGCTGGCGAGCGAGGGGTTAAGGCCTTAATAGGGGTCGGGTTATGTGGGGCGCTAAGCGACGAGCTACGCATAGGTGACGTGGTGATCCCAACGGGGTCGGTTAGGGAGGACTGCCTCACAGACAGGTACGTGCCGCCAGGCTACCCAGCAACACCCGATTACGGCCTCCTCAAGGAGCTGGAGGGGAGCCTAAGGAGGTATGGCCTCAACCCAATACCCGGAACCATCGTGACTACCGCATCCACCTTCACGGAGAGTAAGGAGTGGGCAGAAAGCCATAGGAGGAGGGGCGCGCTCTGCGTTGAGTGTGAGGCATCAGTGATCTTTACCCTAACACACCTATGCAGGATACCCTCAGCCATAGCATTAGTGGTGAGCGACTCCGTGAGCAAGGAGGAGGAAGCCTTCACGGGAGGCGAAGCTAGGCCCCGCCTGAAGAGGAACCTAGAGTTAGTGGTGCGTGCGGCGCTAGACACGGCCGCTAAGCACGCCTCAACGTGAGCAACCTCACCGTTATTACCTTAACGAAGGCCTTACTTACTCGGGTGCTTAATTGCCGCCGAAAACCTGGGCGAGGTTAGGTAAGGAATTCATCCTAGGCCTCAACTACTGGCCCCGCAAGACCGGGCCGAGGATGTGGTTCCAGTGGGACCCAGCATCAATCGATGAGGACTTAAGGACCATCAAGTCCCTAGGCGTCAGGGCGGTCAGGTTCTTCCTCCTACTCCAAGACATCACTAACCCGCACGCCGAGCCTCACCCCGAGGTGCTGCGGAGGTTAGCTGAGTTCCTTAACTTACTGGGGGAGCATGACTTAGCGGGCTTCGCAACGATACTAGTTGGCCACATGAGCGGCAGGAATTGGGGAATACCTTTCGAGCCAAGCGACAGCGTTTACTCCGTGACTTTCCTAAGGAGGTTAAGGAGATTCCTGGAAGCGCTGGTGAGGGGCGTTGGGGGTGAGGCGCTGGAGCCTGTTAAGGCATGGGTTCTCTCAAACGAGTTAATGCTTTACGCTAAGCCCCGTGATAGGGAGGAGTACTTAGGGTTCGCGGAGTCCGCGGTAAGGATGATTAAGTCGTTGGACCCCGGAAAGCTCGTGGGTCTCGGGGACGTTACCGGTCCTGGGGCGGAGCCCCCTAACGTAGCGCGGATATGTGACTACTGCGGGTACCACCTCTACTACTATGACGCCGACCCCGTCAGGCATGGGTTAGCTTACGCGCTCGCCGTAGACATGAACAGCTTAGGTGGTGAAGCGCCGGTAATCGCTGAGGAGCTAGGCTTCAGTAGCGCACAGTACAGTGACGTCGAGATAGGGAAGTTCCTGAGGTCAGCGCTCGTAAGCATACTGGGTAATGGTGCTTCCGGAGCCTTCGTGTGGTGCTTCAGTGACTTCAGCCTTGAGGAGGAACCTCCTTACCTGTGGAAACCCTTCGAGCTGAGGTTCGGTGTGGTCGATGGTGAGGGGAAACCAAAGCTGCAGGCGGAGGTCTTGAAGGAATTCTCTAAGTTGCTTGAGGAGCTCGAGGCCAGAGGGTTATACCCTGACTTCACCCCGCTTAAGGACCCCGTAGCTTTGCTGTACTCCGCATTCACGTACGCGGAAGGCTTAGAGTTCATAGACTACGACCCCAAGCTGATTAAGTCATCCCTTCTCGAAGCGTACGCCGCCCTGAAAACAATGGGCGTGAACCCCATCGTGCTCCCTGAGGACTACCTAACCAGGTTCTCGAAGCGGTTGAAGCTAGTGATGATCCCATCAACCCCAACACTACTCTCAACCACGTGGAGACACTTAACGCGATTCGTGAATGATGGAGGGAGCCTCTACTACAGCTACTTAAGGCACGCGAAACACCCACACGACTCCCCAACACACCTCTGGGAGGAACTCTTCAGCGTGACACCCAACTCACCCGTCGGCAGCCCAGGCACGCACCCGCCGGACGAGGTGGTGATTAGGGTGGGTGATAACCGCGAACTAACTAAGGTTCCGAGAGGGGACCCTGCGCTGCTAGGTAATCTCTTCAAGCCAATCAAAGCCCAAATAGTGGGTGAGGACAGGAGCGGGAACCCGCAGTTATTCCTTGCCGAGTTAGGCGACGGCAACTCCCTACTTATGTCCTTCCCCATCGAGGCGCTGGCCTACAATAACTTAAGGCCGGATGAGGGCAGGGCCGAACTCCGAAAGCTGTACGCGTTCGCGTTGAGGGTAGCGGGCCTTGAGCCGGTAACGAGGGTGAGGCCGGAGCATGAAGGGTTGGAGGTGATTCAGTGGTTAGGCGAGGGCAGTGAAGCGATGCTATTCGTGATAAACCACTCGCTGGAGCCGGCACACACCACCCTCTCAGTGAGGGGCAAGGACGTAGTGAGGGCCGAAGTCCTCGGAGCCTTCGGGGCTAGCGCCCGCCTCAACGACAGCGGTATTGAGGCGGTAATGAAGGGGAAGTCCGCCTTAGTCGCCCTAATTGAGGCGGCGTAGTTAACGCAGAACACGTTTTTACCCTCGTGACCCAAAGGTTTTCCTGTGGTTAGTGATGTTTGACCTCATCATTAAGGGCGGGTTAATACTCGACGGTTCTGGAGCGCCGCCCTTAAGGGCGGACGTGGGTGTTGTGGGGAACACCATACGTAAGGTGGGTGACTTAAGCGGTGTGCAGGCGGAACTCGTTATTGATGCTGAGGGCCTCATCGTAGCGCCGGGCTTCATCGACCCACACAACCACAGCGACTTAAGCATATTCGCCGACCCCACAGCCAAGAACTACGTCGCTCAAGGCGTGACAACGTTAGTTGTGGGGAACTGCGGGTCCTCCCCCGCACCGGTAACCGACGTGAATAGGGAGGCGATCCATGAGTTACTGTGGGGCGAGGCCTCCAAGTCAGTCCCGATTAAGTGGTCATCCTTTAGCGAGTACCTCACGGAGCTCGAGGGGCTGAGGAAGTCAGTCAACATCGTTGCCTTGGTGGGGCACGGAACCGTCAGGGCGGCGGTGATGGGTTGTGAGGCCAGGGAAGCAACGGGCCGTGAGGTAGGGGAGATGGAGGCCCTCGTCACTGAGGCTATGGAGGCCGGCGCGGCCGGGATGTCCCTAGGCTTAATGTACGTCCCCGGAATGTATGCCGGCAGGGAGGAACTGGTTAGGCTCGCTAAGGTCGTGGGTAAGTACGGCGGCGTCCTAGCCACCCACATGAGGAACGAGGGCGCGGGCCTCATAGAGTCGGTGATCGAGGTGATCAGTATAGCTAGGGAGGCGGGGGCAGCGTTAGAGATATCGCACCTGAAGGCAGCCGGGAGAAGTAACTGGGGCCTAGCTAGGAAGGCGCTAACCCTAATAGAGTACTACGTCTGGAGGGGCACGGACGTAAGCGCCGACGCGTACCCCTACGACGCGTCATCAACGTTCCTCTCAGCCCTCCTCCCCGGCTGGGTCAGGGCAGGCGGGGCTGAGGCCCTCCTACGCAGGCTCAAAGAACCGGGCACGATCGAGCGGTTGAGGGAGGAGTTGAAGGCCGGGTTAATGGGTGAGAGGTTCATTAAGTGGGGAGACGTGATAATATCGTCCTCACCATCCATGAGGGAACTCGAGGGCTTAAGCCTAGTCGACGCGGCACGCGAGCTAGGCGTGGACCCCCTCTCAGCCGTGGTGGAGGTGCTCACGGCAGACAAGGGCTTGACGGAGGTCATCATTAAGGCGATGGATCCTGAGGAAGTCGCTGAGGTCATAGCGCACCCGCTAGTGGCTGTGGGGAGTGACGGCCTAGTAATACCGGAACCTAAGGGGAAGCCCCACCCAAGGTCCTACGGCACGTTCCCGAGGGTGTTGGGTAGGTTGGTTAGGGAGCGCAAGGTGATGAGCCTACCTGAGGCTGTGAGGAAAATGACGTCACTACCTGCGA
>JAMOOZ010000041.1 GCA_027064885.1 Desulfurococcales archaeon | reverse complement strand
GATACCGTCAGACGCAGGATAATGAAGTTACTTGAGGAGACCGACACACCGCTAACGGTGAGTGAGATAGTAGCGATACTTGACCTGAACCTAACCCCAGCTGAGATCTATGAGCACTTAAGGCACATAGCGAGGACGGTTAGGCGCTCTTCGGGAGGGAGGAGAGCCCTCCTCATGAGGCCTCCCGTGTGCCGCTCCTGCGGCTATGTTTTCTCTGACATGGTTGATAGGCCCAGGAAGCCCAGCAGGTGCCCGAGATGCCGGTCTGAGTGGATAGAGCCTCCTGCCTTCATCATAGGTGAGGTGTAGGTAGCGAAAGGTAAAGTACTATCCTCGCAAGTGCAAAGGAGGCAATAACGGCAGCACTCAGGGTACAAGTGATGTGTAAGGCATGTTTTCTCTTAATTATTAGGAACTGTATGTAGGGAGTTAGTTCCGGCTCTTAAGGGGGTTTCTTTGTCTAATTTATCCAGTTAAAAAGGAAACCTTGTTAAAGGCTCAAACCATAATTAGACAGGTTAGAGTGATGGATGAGGTAGACAGGAAGATAATCGATATGCTCATGAAGGACGGTAGGGTAAAGTACTCTAAGATAGCCAGGGAGTTAGGAATAAGTGACGTAGCCGTAATCAAGAGAATAAGAAAGCTTGAGTCCAACGGTATAATAAGAGGATACGTAGCGGTAGTAGACCCGCAGAAACTGGGTTACAAAGCATCCTCACTTACTGGTGTGGACGTTGAGCCAGATTACCTCTTCCAGCTCGTTGAGGAACTGAAGAAGAAGGAGTACGTGCGTTACCTAGCTATAACTTCCGGAGATCACTGCGTAATGACGTTAATCTGGGCTAAGGATGGGGGAGAATTACGGAAAATACATGACGAGATAAGCAAGATGCCTGGCGTAAAGAGGGTGTGCCCAGCAATAGTTCTTGAGGAAGTTAAGGGCACCTTAGCCGTAGCTAATGTGACTCAGTAACGAGAATTAAGATCAAGAAAATGTTTTAGCAGATTATCTTTTGGCTCGAACCGAGTCAATGGGTTGCTCGGCTCTAACCATATTGCTCTAGCCTAAGGATCACTGAATCATACTTAACGTAAGTTATTAGGAGCAGTATACCTACAACGATCCACGAGAGTATGAAGCCAAGGATAAGGGGTACTAGGGTCGCGTCCTTGGCCTCACGTATCCTACCCTCATCCAAGAGTTTCTCGATCTTCCTGCACTCAAAGAAGATCCAGATATCAACTGTTAGTAGCATGGCACCCCATACTATGTTTATTACGCCTATGACTAGCGCTAATATGCCGGCAACTAAGGTAAGTGATTTTATAGTGCTTATATCCCCAGCAACGTCGGGTGGGTAACGTGCCTGTCCGTAAGCGCTTGCCATCATCTGAACGGTTTGTAGGGATTAAGCCCTAGTAACTCACGTTGCTTTCTCCGATAGTTCCCTCACGGCCGCGTTGAGGGCTGACTTGACCTCGTCAGTTAAGGCTCCCTTCACCTCGATAGGCCCTATCACCTCGTACCCTGCCTTAGTCAGTGCGTCCTTCACGATCCTGCCTGCCGTGGGTGCCCAGCCATACGCGCCGACCACTAGGGCGGGCCTGCCCGGGTACGCGGCCTTCTTCGCTATTAAGTTAACCACGTGCTCCATTGAGGGTACGACGCCGCCCTCGTAAGTTGATACGCCAACCACTAACGCGGCTGCGTCCGCCAGCTCACCAAGTAACTCCGAGAGCCTTGAGTGCTCGTACTCGGTGAACCTAAAGGTAGTTACCGTTAGTCCCCTTAGCTCGAGTTCCTTAACCACGTGGTCAATGATGTTCTCAACGAAGCCGTACATGCTCGAGTAGATCACCACGACCTTACCTTTAGTTACGGTTCCCTCACCGAATCTCCTGTATATGTCGATTATGAATGATGGGTCACGCCTCCATACGATACCATGCGAGGGTGCTATGACCGATACCTTAATACCAGCAGACCGAATCTTTTCTAAGGCCTTAACAACATGCTGGCGGAACTTCCCAATAACGTTGACCGCATACCTCATTACGTGCTTCTCATACCACCTCAAGTCATCGAACTCATCGTCGAAGGCCTTAGGAGGTATCGAGTACGCGCCGAACGCATCGCACGTGATTAACGCCTCATGCTCCGGAACGTAAGTCATTATTGTTTCGGGCCAGTGAAGCCAGGGAGTGTAGATGAAGCGGAGCTCCGTGTCGCCGACGGCGAGGGTCTCCCCATCCTTCACGGGCTTGAACCTCAGCTTAATGCCGTACATGGACTCAACCATGCCCTTAATCATGGGGTGACCCAGAACGAGCGGGTCACTCCCCGCCTCCCTCACAGCCTTTAAGAACGTCGGTAAGGCCCCGGTATGGTCGGGCTCACCATGGTGCAGGACAACGTACCTTACCTTAGAGAGGGGCGTGACTTCCTTCACCGCCTCAACGAACTCATCAGCGTACCTGCCCTTCCACGTGTCGAAAACTACGGAGCCCTCATCGGTTGCTAGGACGTACGCATTATACGTTATGCCCTCCGGTATCTCCCAGAGGCCCTCGAAGAACCTCGTGTCGGGATCATCAACACGTAGTAGGTGTAGGTTCTCGACAACCTTCTTAGCTATATGCAAGCACTACCCCCATAGAGATATTGCTTAATCGATTAAATGCCTAACACATTAACGTGCTAGTGAATTCTTAAACCACAGCACCACAAGTGATGACGGTACCCAACGACGGTGAGGCAAGTGAGTAACCAACCCACACTACCCGCAGCAATACTAGCAGGCGGACGCTCAAGCAGGTTAGGCCCCAACAAGCTAATGCTGGGAATATGCGGGGAACCCTTGATTCAGCATACCCTACGCAGGGTCAGGAAGGCTTCACGGGTAAGTAGCGCGTACCTCATCACCAGTCCGGGCGCTGTGTGGGACATCATGAACTTAAGCGGCGCTGACGGCATGATCGTGGATGAGTTCATGGTGGGGCCTCCCGGCGCCGTCTTGACGGCGTTGAAGCGACTAGGGGATTGCTTAATCATTGCTGGCGACATGCCCCTAATCGAGCCTAAGGTGCTTGACGCGTTAATTAACGCGTATTACGAGGCGGGCGACAAGTACGTTGCGTGCGTTCCTAAGGTAGGTAAGTTCCTCGAACCCCTCCACGCAGTGTACCGGTCCTCCTTCGCCCCCATACTTAACGCGGCGCTCGAATGCGGCACCACATCCATCCAGAAACTCCTTAAAGTACTCGCACGCTCAGGCATTGTAGCCACGATTGAGTTCGAGACCCTTGCAACAGATGCTGAGTTAAGCCTAGGGCAGGCCAGGAATTCCTTCAGCAACATCAACACTTGGCGCGACCTTGAGTTAATTGCAAGGAACCTAGCATGCGTGGCAGATGAGCCTAATGGACATCATCAGTAATTATGAGGTACTGCAACACAGGATAAACCTTGTTAATTCCCTTGAGTACGGGTTGTGATTTTCCTTCTCACTTCTCTCACGAGTTCCTCAATCCTTTTGAGAGCTCCCTCTACATGCCTTCTGGTGCACCAGCCCTCATAGAAGCACACATGCATCTCGGCAGCACTCATCCACGCATCATGAACCCATGCTCCTTGATCCTCTATGAGTTTCTTTGAATACTCCCATATCTCTCCATGACTCGTTAAACGCTTCCTGTCCCTCCACTCGGCATAGGCTTTTA
>JAMOOZ010000040.1 GCA_027064885.1 Desulfurococcales archaeon | reverse complement strand
CAGACCTAACCTAGTCGTTAAGGTCGCATGCGCGTACCCTGCAGCCCTAGAGATCGCTAGGAGGCTGAACGAGTTAGGCATAGGGCAGAACATCACCGTAAGCTACACGGTCTCTCAGGAAGTGCTGGCGGCGTACGCCGCAATGCGCGGTATGGCAAAAGCGATTAAGATGGGCATCAAGCCAACGCAGACCTACGACACCAATATGGGTGGTAGGCTCGAGGATCACCTACGTGAGTCCCTCGTAGCTGACCTAATACTGAAGGGACTTGAGGGCCTAGATGAGGTGAAACGTGAGGAGATACTGGACAACCTCGCTAAGGGCTTCGGCCTAAGTGACGAGGAGGTCAAAGCCCTTAAGGGGAAGCCGCTGAAGGAGAGGGTCGAGTACTTAACGAGCAAGAAGGTCATGGGCAGGAACATCCTGAGGGACCCGCTAATTGACGCGTTAACCGCGACCGGTAAGTACGGGAGTAAGGACGAGGTCAAGAAGATGTTGGAGACCCTGGCCTCCGACCTGGCCCTCTCAGGCACGTACGTGGCGCAGAGGGTGTATGAGATACTGTTCTCGCCGTGGAACAGGGTTAAGTGGGTCGACCACCTAGTCAAGGAGTTCGGAATAAGCGTTGAGGACGCCGAGATGATCCTTGACCGCATAGACTTACTGCCCGCATCGAAGCGTAAGCCTATAGATACGCTCTACACCTTCGCATCAAGGAACATGACGAACACCGAGTTCCCGAACCACCAGCTAGCAGTGCTTAAGACGTCGATGCAGGAAGGCTTCAACCTAAGCGACTACGCCGAATCCATAATGCAGGAGCTACCTAAGGAGAACCTAGAGCGCCTAATGAAGTACGAGGACTTCGTCAAGGCATTCGAGGCCTCACCCAAGCTAAACGAGCTACTGAGGAAGGTCGGTATAACGAAGGACTACGGTAGCAGGGGCATAGACCCGGAGGAGTGGCCCAACTACGGGCCATGCGTTAAGACCATGAAGGGCTTCAAGGCCGCGTACATAGAGTTCAGAGAGAAGGTAATCAAGACGATCAAGGAATTAGCTGGCAAGGCTTGAAGGGGAAACGCGTTTTTCTTACACCCAACACTGCTCGGGCTTTATTCCTCTCAGTATTAAGTTTAATCATAGCACATCAAGAAAGCTATTTTTCCCCACACCCACCTTACTAACGGGCTAAACTGTGGGGCTACCGCGCTCAGTTAGTGAGGGCTTGATTGAGTACTTCGACATGATCGAATCCATGGCTAAGTCGTTTAAGAGAGCGATAAATAGCTTGAACGAAATGGATCTAAATAACGCGTACAAGCACCTGGACAAGTGTATTAAGCTAGACACGAAAGCAGACGCCTTCAGAAGGGAGTTAATGGCTAAGATAGCCGCTGAGATCAAGGATGAAGACTTAAAGGAGGACTTATCGAAGCTCCTCAGAATGCTTGACAGAATGTCGGAGTGGATTAAGGAGGCGTCACGCTACCTCGACATAATACCCTACCTTGAGATACCTGTCGAGATAAGGGAGAAGATCGAGAAGCTCAGCTACCTCGACAAGAGGGCAGCGGAGGAATTGAGTGAGGCCGCTAAGGCGTTGATCGAGGGGGACAAGAAGGAAATGAATAGGAGGGTGGAGGAAGTTGAGAAGATCGAGGAGGCGGCGGACGAAATTAATCACATCGCCAAGAAGACCTTAGTTTCCCTCGGGTACACTATGACTAACCCGGCGTTAGTGGTCATGATAAGGGACTTCATAGAGGCCCTCGAGACAGCCACGGATTATGCCGAGGATGTCGCTGACATCATTAAGATTCTCTCGCTAAGGAACATGAGTGCTGAACCGCTCTCTGACCACGAGGTCGGCGAGTAACTCATCTATTAATTCTCAGCTCACGAAACGCTGGGCTAAGGGCATGGTTAGGGAACCCTAAGCCCCTCACCCGGTGCTGGCGGGTTGTGTGGTTACGGCTACGTGTACTGGCCTCGAGTAGTTTAGGAAGAACTCTACTTTATTCGGTATGTTAACCAGCCCGAACCAACTCACAGGTAGTTCGTAGCCTACCTCAACCCTTAACACCATGTAGCCCTTATTTATCGCCTTAACTAGGGTGTCCACCGCTACCTCATCGTTAGTGATTACGGTTAGCGTGACCCTATTGCGTGATGCTGGATTTAACGTATTTTTCCTTAGCACACCCTCACCGACGGGCACGTCATCTACGTAGATGCCGTACTTGACATCGTCGAGCGTCACTTGGACGGGTAGAGGGTTATCTAGGAATAGGTCGGCGGTGAGCGACGCGTTCTTCGCATCCTGCCCTACGCTGATAGCGCGTAGCTCTACCCCCTTGACCTGTAGTGATTTGGCAGTGCTTGACGTTGTCTGGAAACCTAGGATGAAGCCTGCCAGCACTATGATGAGTGTCGTGGTTGCCGCAGCAATAATAGCTGCGTGTTTCTTGTCCATTTCTGTTTACCTCATTTACTGTACAACTTCTAAACAAGTATTAAACTTAGTCTACCTAAGATACAGTTCACGTATGGAAACATAAGGATTGGAGGAGCTTAAGGACTTACAGGCCGGAATGCATTAGGGTGTAGGTTAAGGCGTAAGTTAAGGCTATCGTTGCGGGCAATGCCAGTAGCCACATGCCGAAGATCCTTACGAGAACCTTAAGGTTTAGGGTTCTGATCCCCTTCGATAACCCAACCCCCATCACGCCACCCACGATCGCCATGGAGGTTGAGACAGGTATTCCCAACCTAGAGACCACGAGCATGGCTAGGGTTGCGGACATCTGGGCTACGTAGGCTGAGGGAGGTGAGAGCGGAGTTATCCTCTCACCCACGGTCTCGATCACCTTAGACCCCCACAACGCTATGCCTGCGGAGAGCCCGATCGCCGATATCAGGAGGGACAACCACATGACTTGATCGACGTCGCCCCACCCCTCCGCGTAGAGTATTGCGGCGAGGGGTCCTGCCGAGTTAGCGACGTCGTTAGCGCCGAAGGAGAACGCCATGGAGGCAGCCGCCATGATCAGTAGTATCCTGGAAGCCTCCATCAACGCGTTCCTCCCCTTACCAACCACGTGCTTCCAGTAAGCGTAGACGGTAACAGCTGCGACTGTCGAAACAACCGCCGTAACTACCGCGACCAACACTATGCTTGAAGCATTCACAGTCTTAAGCATGATGAGTACAGTCGGCGCTCCTGCCGTTAAGTAGGACGCGGCAATAACCGCCACCCTAGCAAGGGACGGGTCCCTGAAAGCCTTACCAAACACGGCGTAAAGACCGTAAGCCATCCCCGCAGTAACGAGGGGGACGACCGCCCACGCAATAAGGATCTTAAAGACCTCACCCCAACTAATGGTTGAGGACCCCACGGCGAGACCAAAACCGATTACACTACCGACGATGCAGACATGCACGCTCATAGGGACCTTAAAGAAAGTACTCAAAAGCGTCCATAAGCCAGCTGCGATCAGCACGGAAATCATCCCCTTAACAACGACCGGCCCAGAGAGACTCATCGTGTTAACTATGCCCCTCATGATCGTGTTCGTCACGTAAATACCGAGGGCAAGGGATCCAGCAAAGCTAGCCACGGCAGCCATCAGTAAGGCACGCCTGGCTGAGAGAACCCTAGCACCGACGGCCGTACCTACAGCGTTAGCCGCGTTATTAGAACCGTTATTCCAGGCAACGAAAAGCGCG
>JAMOOZ010000039.1 GCA_027064885.1 Desulfurococcales archaeon | reverse complement strand
GGTGTTTGCTTTGTTTTTATTTGTTTCGTTAATGGGTGTTGTTTTGTGTTGATTGCTTGCCTAAGGTCTTCTTTGCTGTGGTTGTGATTATTCCCGCTATTTCCTTTAGGTTCGCCGTTCTTGTTGCGTGTATGATCGCGAGGGTTGTCGCGGCTGCTGTTAGGGCTAGGGCCGCTGCCTGTGTTAGTGTTGGGTTGGGTGTTAGGGTTAGTGTTGCGAGGCTTAGCGTGGTTTGGGTGGCCCAGGTTACGGTGAGTGTTTTGAGGGTTCTGGGGATTTCTCTCACCGCTATGGGTAGTGGGGTTATGTTGGCTGCTAGGTAGGCTATCGCTACTCCGTCGGTGCCCGCTACCCTAGCTAGTGGTGGGAGGAGGGCTAGTAGGGTGGTTAGGCGTACGATGCCTAACGCGGCTATTGTTGAGTGCCTGCCTTCCTTGTTTGCCTTCATTAGGGCGGCCGTGGCTATGGCTGTTGGGGGTATTGTTAGGGTTAGGGTGGCTAGGGTTGAGGCTCCCTTGATTAGGGCCGGGTTGATGAGGTGGAGGGGTAGGGTGGGCGCGGCCGAGACCGCGGTGGCGATGGGTGCGGCTACGGCTAGGGCTAGCCTTAGGGTTTCGGCGAATGGGTCCGTGCCCCTCCTTAGGCTTACGGATAGGGAAGCGTTGAGGGCTGAGCTAACGACGGCGTTCAGGACTAGGACGATCATTAGGGAGAGGTATAGGGTGCCCGTATCCACGGCCTCGCCGGTGAGGATGGCGAAGAAGTAGACGCTGAGCATGTTGAGGATCTGAGTGGAGAAGACGAAGGGGTAGTTGGAGTAAGTTAGTTTTAGGATGGAGGAAGCACCATCAACTAATGAGTCCCCACTCCCGGGGTTCCCGCGGGGACGCGTGAGGTAGGTGGTGGCGAGGAAGTAGGTGGCGGTGAGTAACGCGGTGATGGGGTAGGAGACGTACCCTAGGAGCGGGGCTAGCGTGCCCCAACCGAGTAGGGCTAACCCAACACCCACGATGACCTTCGCGAGGGACGCGGTTAGGGTTGAGGTGAAGTACTCCTTGAATCGCCCGAGCCCGACTAACGCTTGAAGCCCTACCGTGCTCACCACACTCATTAGGGAGAGGGTAGGGGGCACCCAGAGAGGTACGCTGAAGTTTGAGGGTAGGGCAGCAACCATTAGGGTGGCGACGGCGGCTGAGGCAGCACCTAGCGCGAGGGTTACGAGGGCGGCTGGCTTGAGGGCCTCGATTCCCTTCGCGGCGAACTCACGCATCACGGCTATGGGTAGGCCGGCCGTGATTAGTGTTGAGGCGACGCCCGCCGCGCTGACGGCGGCTGAGGTGATGCCCACCACACCAACGCCTAGGATGCGGGAAACAATAACCCATAAGATGAAGCCTGAGGCCGAGATAACGAGGGTTGCGAAGAAGATCCACGCGCCGCCGACGACGACCTCAGTGATGCTGGTGTCTTCGCTAACCGCCCACCACCTCCGCCAACACCTCGAATCTCTACGTTAGGATAATTAATTAAAGATATTGCATAGTGATACAAACTGACGAAGTAAACACGATCGAAGCACAGGTCTTAAGGAAAAGCACGTTATTTTTAATCGTCTCTTGGTAGGAACGTTTATATGTAATCCTGCCTAAAGATAAGGTAGTGGAGGTGCTGAATGGAATGAAGCTCATTAAGGGCAGGAGCCCCGTACTCATAGCGATGCTCGCGGTAGCGGCGATAGCGATAGCCGGGTACTCAGTTAACTCCGCGTTAACGCCGGCACCCGGGCTCATGGGAGGGTACTATTATTACTACTACACTACCACGTACTACTACACCACGACAGTAACGTCTACGGCCACAGCAACAACGACCGCGACAACCACGTCGCCAGTGCCTGTGACCACGACGAAGACCCAGTACGTTACGACAACAATAACCACGTCATACCCTGTCGTAACGACGGTCACGACCGTCGAGACGATAACGTCGCCGACGAAGACCTACGTGACTAGGACTGAGACCAAGACGAACTACGTAACAGTGACTACCGTGACGTCAACGCCTGTGACGCAGGTATCCACCACAACCATGACGTCGCCTGTGACGGTGACCTCGCCTGGAACCGTGACGAAGGTGCTGACAAGCACCGTTACTGCGACCTCCCCGGTCACTAAGACAGTTACGAGCGTTGCTGGCCCGCCGGCCTTCACGCCGCTTGACGTGGGCTTGATAGTGGCGCTCGTGATAGTGCTAATAGCTCTGTTCGTTGTGGCCCGTAGGAGGCCCGCAGCCACTTAATAGTTGGTTTTAACCTGATCCTCTCCTTTTAACCGATGACGCCCCCTCTCAACGCCCTAAGTACTTAACATTATATCTTGGGTCAGCGTCAATTACTTAGTCTGGTGTTGAGGTATGGGTGAGGCTGAAGGAGTGGATGATGTGCCGGTGCACTTACTCCTCACGGCTGTCCTAGCACCTATGTTCCCCGTGAGCGTTATTACGGCGGGTTACGCCGCGTACGTGTCGTGGAGGCGTAGGGACTACGTATTCCTTGTTGGTTCGGTGGCGTGCGTGGTGCTCGCCGCCGTGAGGAACGTGTTCGTGGGTGCTGTGGCCGCGGTAGTGGTTTCTACCCTCTACTACGTGGTTGGGAGGAGGTTGCCTAGGGGTGTTGAGGGTGTTTTATGGGTTGCGGCGGGATTGTCGCTCGCCTCAACCTACTTCATGATGGGTGCTTGGGGCCTCCCGGAGTACGTGGCCGGGTTTAGGGCGTGGTGGTCCGGCTCAACCAGTAGTTCCTCGTTAATACCCGCGCACTTCGTCCTGGCCTTCACGTCTCTATCGGTCACGTACACTTCCGGACTTAAGGTTAGGGGCGGGAGGTGGGGAGCGGTTGCGGACTACCTTAGGGAGAATCCGGGTGCGGTGCCGGTAATCGCGTTCATGGCGTTACTCCTTACCGCGGCGGCGTGGTTAGCCATGGGTTTAGAGGGGGTCGCGAATAAGGCGGCTGAGCTCGCGTACTACTTCCTCGTTGCTGGGGTCGCGCTGCAGCTCTACGCCGCCCTTAAGGAGGGTGGGGAAGGCAGCGGGGATGGGGGAGAGGGTTGAGTGGCTTCAGCCTCCGTGACGTGTTCTCGGGGGTTGCTAGGGCCTTAACCAAGTATTCTGGCCTCGCCGTGTTGGGGGCTGCCTTCGTTCTTGGGGCTTGCGTGTCCCTTGCCCTTAGTGGCCCGCACCCATTCGTAGTTATGCGGAGGGTGTCCATCCCGTACGGTCTTAGGGTTAGTGATGCTTGGGCGGCGGCCTTGACCGCGTCCTGGGTAGCCATGGTTGTGGGCGTGACTCCCTTTCTTAGGGTTAGGTCGGCGCTTAGGTACTGGGTGGTCCTCACTTACCTCGCGTTCCTGGTTGGCGTGGTTGGGGGAGCGGTGGCGCTGGCTGGGGAGCGTTGGGCCGCGTACGTTCTGCTCTCGCTTTACGTTGCGGGCGTGCCTTCCGTTAAGGTGTGGTACGTTGCCTTAGCTGTGTGTGCTGGGTTGTTAGTTGCTTCGTTAGTGAAGCGCGTTAAGGGGCTTGAGTGGGGTGGGCTACTTAAGGTTAAGGTGTTTGGAAGTGATTCCCTAACCCTTAGTGAGGCTGTGCTTGCTTGGTTGATTGCGTTCATCGTGCTTATGGCTCCTTACTACCCGTGGCTTAACCCCAGAGGGGTGTTAGTGGATGTTGACCACATATACTAC
>JAMOOZ010000037.1 GCA_027064885.1 Desulfurococcales archaeon | reverse complement strand
ATCGTGGTGAGGATGCGGTGCGTCCGGGAGTTGTTGATGAGGTTGTTGAGGGGGTTGAGGATCCTGGGCTTAGGGCGCTTCTGAGGAGGGCGCTTGATCCTGAGCCAGCTAGGAGGTCTTCGAGTGCGGAGGTGGTTGTTGAGTTGCTTAAACTTCTTAGGGGGTTTGATTAGGTCGTTGCTTCCGTTATTAAGTGTGGAGCCTAGGTTTAAAGGGGGTGCGGACGTGGGTGTGATGCGGTGTTGAAGGAGGGGCGTGCGGCGGTCGTTGCTGTGGTTAGGGCCGCCTTACTTGTTGCGGTGGTTTCCTACATCATGCCGGAGCTGGCGTGGCTTGCCTTAAGGCTTGTGGAGGGGGGCGTTATTGACGTTGGGGACTTCATGATGGTGCTTGTTAAGTCTGTGGTTCTAATAGTGTTTTACTCCGTGGTCGTGAAGATCGTTAAAGCGGCTGTAGGGAAGCGTGATGCTTGGTCTTCCTTCTGGGTCTTCGTGACTGCGTTGATAGTTCTATATGTTACTGGCTTGGTGAGGGAGGCGTTAGGCTTTACCGCACCGCCGCAACTCTGGTTCCTCACGATCATAGGTAGGGTATGTACTGGTTTAGCCTACGTGGCGATAGGTATGGGGATAGTTATGACGCTGTTCACGGGTTTTCTCGCCTATTTACTAGGCCCCCGTCACCGTAAGGTGAGGCCGTGGAACCTGCCGATACCGAGGTTACCGCCTTTCCCGCTACCCCCTCCGGGCTGGACGCGGCGACCGACCCGCACACCAGTACCTCCCGTGTCGCCGGGTTCAAGACGCGTTAAGGCGGGCGCGGAGGGCTGGGGTAGCGTGAGTGAGTTACTTAAGGCACGCATACCCTGTATTGACGTGCACGGTCACGCCGTACCGATGGGTGGGAGGAGGTTCGTGGTTGGTGAGGGCTTGGCGAGGCTGGTGAAGGGCTTCCCCTTACTGAACGCTGAGTGCTCTCTAGTTGGGTGCGGTGGGTGGGGCTGTGTTTACGCCTGCAGGGTTGAGGGAGGGTCGCTCGTGGCGCTTAAGCTGCATAGGGTTTTAGTGCCCGTGCTTGAGGGTGGGAGTGAATGGGTTGAGGCCCCGACGCTGCCGGAGTCGCTTGTTAGGGGTGTTAGGTCGGAGGTCGAGGCCGTTAAGAGGTTGAGGCACCCGAACATGGTTAGGTTAATAGCGTACTCTGAGGTAGCCCCGCTAGTTATTTACGAGTTCGTTGAGGGAGGCTCGCTGAGGAAGTACTTAACGAGGTTCCGAGGGGACGTTAAGTCCGTGGCGCTACTAGGCGTTCAGGTAGGTGACGCGTTAAGGTACATGCACTCAAGGGGGTTAGTGCATGGGGACGTGAAGCCGGGCAACATACTCGTGACTAAGGAGGGCTTCGTTAAGGTGGGGGACTACTCAAGCGTAAGGAAGCTACTCGAGGTGACGTCCATGACTAGGGAGGCGACGCTCTGCACTCCAGGGTACTGTGCCCCCGAGCAAGTGTTCAGCGACCTACGCGCTAAGGCGGCGGAGGCAGGCATGGAGAACAGGGTCGACGTCTACCAGCTAGGCAACACCCTCCTAGAAGCCCTAACAGGGGAAGTAATCGACGGGGTGGACGCCGTGAGGAAGCCTAACGCGGTGAGGAACGCCCTAAGCAAGGTCAGCAACCCCGAACTAAGGGAACTCCTCAAAGAAATGCTCAACCCAGACCCCCTAAGCAGGCCGTCAATGGAGGAAGTAATTAAACAGCTAATCACAGTTCTCCATGCATAGTAACCGTGATTGGGTAGCGTATTTAGGTCTGCTTACCATAATTTTGCTGGGGGTATGTTAATTGGTCGCTGCGTCTAGCGTCGTTGTTAGGCTCCCTCGCAGCGTTGCTGAAGTTATTGAGAAAGAGGCTAGGAAGGCTGGCCTAGGTCTCGAGGAATTTGTTCTTGAACTTGTCCTTCAGAGCCTAGATCCAAGAGATAGGGTAAGGGAATACGTTGAGGTCGCTGAGGAGCTTCTCGAGGAGGCTCGGGAGGAGCTCAGTAAGGGTGATGTCAGGCAGGCGGCCGAGAAGGTGTGGGGCGCCGCCGCACTCACGGTTAAGGCATACGCAGAGCATAGGGAGGGGAGGAGGTTAGTGAGTCACGGGGAGCTATGGGAGTACGCGAGGAAGATCGTGAAGGAACTTGGGCCGTGGGTTCGTGAGGCATGGTACGCCAGCCACGCAATGCACACGTGCTTCTACGAGGGGTGGTGCGTCAAGGAGGATGTTGAGGAAGCCCTCAAGAGGGTTGGGGAACTGGTAGGGGAAGTAAAGAAAAAGATCTTTGAAGGTGATGACCAAGGAAACAGTAAACATTAAATAACAGGATAAGGCATGAAGCTAAGGAGTGGGCTTGCCTTCGAGAACCTCTAGGAATGAGCTAGAATCACTATTACGTGAAATCAATGAGGAGCTTGTCGGGAGTGGTTGAAGTTGAAGTTAAGGTTCCAAGCAACCTGGTAGGGCTTCTGAAGCCTCGCAGGGTGGAGGACGAGGTGAAGTTACTGGTGGTGCTGGAGCTCTATCGCTAGGGAAGGTATCGCTTGGTAAGGCCGCAGGAATAGCTGGGCTAAGTATGAGAGAATTTCTCAACGGGCTCCGTACTAGAGGTGTGTCAATAAATTACTACTTAGAGGAATTAGAGAAGGACTTTAGAACCATAAGAGAACTACTGGTTTCGAAAGAGGATCAGTTTAGTAAGTGTCGTAGCTAACAGATGCGTTAAATAGGCTCCCGCCTGACGGAAACTCCGGGTTTAACTCCCTACAGGTTCACCGAAGATAATCATTACTTTATTCATGACTAACAACTTTTAGGCTCAGAACGCATTAAATCATGTTAGGGGTAAGAGGTTGGCAAGCTCTGAGCTCCTTCTAGAGATTCGGGAAATAAAAAGAAAAGTTGGCTAGGGTAGAGTCTATGCTACGTTTCATTATTGAAAGGAATATTAGGGAGGACGAGCCTCTTCCCGATGAAATCGAGGCCATAAAGGCAGAGGATGAGTTAGTTGATCTCGACGAAATTAAGCGAAAATTAGTGAGAAACGAGTAGCAAGGAAGGGTTATTTGAGTGGAGATTTCTTCGAAATAAAGGTGAAACGCAGGGCTGTTAGGGCCTTAGAACGTCTCCCTAGGCACTACAAACTTAGAGTATTGGAAGTTCTCGATGGGCTAAGAGTAAACCCATTCCATTCAAAGAGTACGATGTGAAGAAGCTCAAAGGTTTTGAAGATGCCTTTAGAATTCGAATAGGTGATATACGGGTCGTGTACACCATTAATTGGAGCTCCAGGATTATCACAATACACTTTATGCGCGTATAAATAACCCGTAATTATTATCATTAAACCATGTAGTTCTCGCAAATGTGAGTCCTTACCTGAGAAGGAAAAGCCCACACAGGTTTCTAAAACACCGTAAGTCTCTAAAAGATAATGCACGGGCAATCACATTATTACGAAAAGCGCTTGAGGAACCTAGGAAATATTGTTAGGCTGAACTAAGTGCGAGTTTTCTGTTAGGTACGCACTGATCAGTAATTTACGTTCTACTGAAGTGCTTTGAGGCATACTAGCCTGTCTCCTTCCTTGACTCTTTCTTGTGGGTTGGGTGCTACGGTCATTTTGCCGTCGCGTATTATCGCCATGATCCTTACGGTTCTGCCTCCGTGTTTTCTGGGTAGCGCCTTTTCTAGCTCCTCTATGGTTTTGCCTTCCTCCT
>JAMOOZ010000036.1 GCA_027064885.1 Desulfurococcales archaeon | reverse complement strand
CTTGAACACAATGGTTAGGTGACTATCTGTGAGACCTTGGGGAGCGACACTAACGCTTTATTGGTGCCCTAACTGTAACGTCCCGCTAAGGCAGAGGGTATGTAGCCGGTGCGGGGGCGAGGGATTCAAGGTCAATGTGTCGGAGCCCGGAGACGCAAGACCAGCATTCGCAAGCGACCTATCACTAATTAGGGAAGCCATGCTGCTTGAGTTCGGAAGTGATGCTCTCTATAGGGAACTCATAGTTAGTGGTGCAGTGTACCTGAATAAGACACCGCATTATGATGATATGAAGGAGGTCATATCGGGAGGCACGATAGTTGGTAGGCTGTACTTTGATCCTTCAATATATGCATGGCGTTGGCGGCTTAATAGGGTAAGCGCACCAGTAGCCCTAGATTTAGGATTAATACGTGCATTTAGAGTAGAAAAGGCAAAACCATTAATGGATTTAGGGCCTGGAGATAGGGAAGGAGATCAAGCGGTAGTAATCGATAATTCGGGAAAACCCATAGCGCTGGCTGTTGTTAGGCGCGGACGTTACAGAGTTCAGACGATATTCAAGGAGCGTGTAGGAGAGATAGTAAGGAAGCCGTCGTCCTTTAATCTCTTCGAGAAATGTAATGCCCTTTGGGTGAGAAGCAGATTATCAAAAGCAATTAAGCACTTAGTAATAATGGCAGAAAAAACAGGTCTTCCTCCGGTAGTTTCCTACTCAGGGGGCAAGGACTCCATTACAGCACTTTCACTAGCTCTGGAGGCAGGATTAGAACCCACGATCCTGTTTAACAATACGGGACTCGAACTTCCGCCAACGCTCAAGAACATCGATACCGTGACCCGTAAGTTCAACCTTAAGCTACTCACCGCGTCAGCTGGCAACAAGTTCTGGGACTCGGTAAACATATTTGGCCCGCCTGCCAAGGACTATCGCTGGTGTTGTAAAGTAGTTAAGATGGCTCCCATCGCCCGAATCTACAAGAAGCACTTCCCCAATGGACTACTAGCGATAATAGGTCAGCGAGCCTTCGAATCGGTTGATAGGTCCAGGTCTGGTGCAGTGTGGCGCAATCGATGGCTCCCAGCAGCACTTAACATATCACCACTGCAGGAATGGGATCAACTGACAGTATGGTTTTACATACTGCAGAAGGGACTTCCAGTAAACGAACTCTACTTTAGAGGATTCGATAGGCTTGGGTGCTTCATGTGTCCGGCAGGTAACATTGCCGAATATTACATGGTTGAGAGAAATTACCCGGAGTACTGGCGAAGATGGGAGCGTGTGCTAATTAAGTGGAAGGAAAGGCTCAACGAGAGCGATCTCTGGATAAGGTACCATCTATGGCGGTGGTTAAACCCTCTGTCTCAAGGGAGGAGGAGGCTGGAATCTTGGCTAGGGATAAAGAAACCCCGCGACTGGCGATTACTCTACGAAAGGGTCAGTGGACTCTCAATAACCCTTGACTCCTTAGGCGAGGAACATTACAGGATAAGGATAAGGAATAGGCAATTAAGCCTAGATAGCGTACGTGAGCAATGGAGCGTCATAGCTGACGCGCCACCCGAGAAAGTATGTAGCGATAACTCTAATGGTGACTGCGTTCTCACACTTAGAAAGTCGGGCAATACCATTACAGTACACCCTAATAGGGTGGAAGTTCAGGGCTCTGATGCCAGGGAAACTGCCTTTGATGTGCTTAAGATTATGGTTAGGTGGAGTAGATGCTGCTCATGCGGTAGTTGCGAGATCTGGTGTCCAACGAACGCCATCAAGGTAAAGGAAGGTCGTCCCATGGTTGATCCCAGAAAATGCATAGGTTGCAAGGCATGTATAGAAGCATGCCCCATTGCGGAGGTATTCACGGAAAGGCTTCTGATTCCTCAATTACTTAATAACCCCAAAGGCAGACCCAGAAGAAGGCACTCATTCATACTGGATCTTCAACGAAGTGCTAGGAGGGTCGTAAGTAGGAAAGCTGAACCAACTCTAGAGAACCTTTCCGACTTCCTTGACTTCAAGGGACTAAGGGACTGAGGTTTCAGCTAGTGGTCCTTTCTTCATCCCCCTTCAGGGTCCTTTAGGACACCACTCATCATTATAACACATACTCACTACCATTACCTACAGGTGCATCGAGGCTATAATACCGACCTCAGCGGTGTTCCCCAGCTAATCGTTTGCCTGAGATTAGCACTAACGGGAAAGCATAATGACGCACATTAACATATTCTGTAATTCCCTTAAATCAACCTCTTTACTAGTCTCTACAACGACACAGAACCTCTGCCCGTCAGCGTTTTTCTTAATGAACACCATACTACTGATTAAACCTGTTTTTGACTTGTCTCTCCAACACTGCTCAGGTAACGCACCATATCTCATTACTGTTAATGTTTCCGGTGCATCACACGTGGAATTAATCATGAAGTCCAAGCAGAAATGAATTGCATCCTCAAGGCTACGGTGACGCTTAACCTCATTAATGTCCGAAACCATTACGAATACCGTGGACATCTTTAGTCACCATGACCGCTTACTGCTGTCCGCCGCATCACTTACACAGTATTTTTACCTATACCTAGTATATCCTTGGGACTTATTTTGCTTTGAGGCAAAACTAAGTTCTCAATTTGTTTTTCATCTGCAATCATTTATTACTCTAGATAAGGTCGTAGTGCATTCATAGCTGCGTTATAGTCCTTCTCTTCATCTAACTTCCCTTGACTAGTTAGGTTAGGTTGCGTAAGCACCTTTACCACCGTGCCATTCTCAAGCTCGGCAAGTAGCTGGGGAAGCCACGTTAATCCTAACTCATCTGTCTCGCCATGCTTAGTTAGGTAAATGTAGTCCTCCTCCCTAACCTCTAGCTTAAGTTTTAGTTCCTTGGATAGCCTCTCAGCTAGCTTACTGAAGTGTTTATTGAGTGGATGTGACTTACTCGTTACTAGTACTAGTTTCTTCACCTTAACCATACCTGCTCACACAGGGATAAGTTGTGCGTGGAGGTAAATAGGTTATTTGTTTTTGTTCAGGTTTTCAGCCGGCAGCTGACATCATTCAATGTAGTCAGTTCCCGGATTCCTCAACATCCCTGTTTTATAGGGTCATTAAGGTATTTTAAATTCTGATTCAATGGGAGTTTAGGTAATCCTCCGTCTAATAACTACAAGGAAAAGAAATTACATCTCCTTTCCCAGAGGAGTGTAATCAGTGAGCAGGAGGTACGGTGAGCGTCAATGTTGACTCGATTAAGAGAGTCCATAAAGCCATTAGCTGAGGCCTTGGGAAGGAGCCTAAGCAAGCTTGGGGTATCACCTAACGCATTAACTATTGCAGGGTTAGTGTTTTCCACACTCACACCAGTAGCTGCAGTACTGCTTAATCCGTGGTACTCTCTGGCTTTCATGCTCGTTTCCGCCACCTTCGATTTCTTGGACGGTGCCGTAGCGAAGGCAACTGGAAACATTAGCAAGAAGGGGGCCTTTCTGGATTCCTTCAGCGACCGCGTGGCTGACGCTGCGTATATACTGACGCTTAAGCTTCTGGGTATAGATTGGATCCCGGCGTTCCTCTTCGTGATTACGGCGTTCCTCATAAGCTATGCTAGGGCTAGAGGTGAGGCGTTAGGACTGAAGATGGAGGGCGTGGGCCTCATGGAAAGGGGTGACCGTATATTAGCGATCGGTGCCGCATTAATTCTGCTCTGCATGGGTTACGTTAGGATAGCGTCAATCATCGTCTGGGTCTCTATAGC
This sequence comes from Desulfurococcales archaeon, assembly GCA_027064885.1. Taxonomy (GTDB): domain Archaea; phylum Thermoproteota; class Thermoprotei_A; order Sulfolobales; family NBVN01; genus WAOL01. The sequence continues at coordinate 22 of JAMOOZ010000036.1, read as the reverse complement.
CTTGTGCATAATAACCATTATA
>JAMOOZ010000035.1 GCA_027064885.1 Desulfurococcales archaeon | reverse complement strand
TCCTAACGACTTCCTCCTTGCTTATTCTCGACAATACTCTTTGCCCATTCAACCAGCTTCTCCCCCGCCTTAACGCATTTCTCAGCGTCCCTACGAGTGTAGTGCTCCCACGGCGCGCCCTCAGCAAACCCGTTAGGATACCTCGATATCACGTAGTGCTTATCTAACTCCGCCGCACACTCGATTAATCTCCTCGGAACTTTTAAGCCCGCCTCCCTCAAACCCCTAAGTAAGTTCACGAGGTCATGACCCCACGCCTCCATCCCCAGGCTGAGGTATACAGCCTTAAGCGCCTTTTCAGCTGCTTGCTGCGAACTAAAACACGCCCACTCATAATCACGGAAACTCACGCTCTTCCTAGCATGGTCGAGATCCCTTAAAGCCTGCCCTAACCAGTCCCTGCTCCTGTTCACGTCTAAACCACCGCACCATCATTATCCCTTACTCCTAAAGAAAAATAAATTAAGGTACTGATGAGGGTACACAGTAACTGACTCGCGGGAAGCTACGCGAGCCTCACTAGAAGCACGCCCTCACCAACACGGATCCTAAGCGGTCTTCCTAAAGGATCAAACACTAACGCGAAACCATGGCTTCCATCATGGTCATGAGTATTTACTATTAGTGCGCCGCGCCCCACGCGACACTCCCTCACAGCCTCACCTATAGCTTCAACCTCCTCTCTGAAGTCGTAGTCTATGCCGGGAACGCCCGACCTGTCCATAGGGACGATTAAGTAGTCCACGCTTAACTCCCTAACACGTTCCCTAGTGTCCTCATTGAATAGGTCGCCACACACTATGAGCGCCACCCTACCGAAGGGCGTGTCGGCAGCGCCCACATCCGATCCCCTGCAGAAGAGGATGGGTTCCTCCCACTTCCTGTGCTTGAGTATAATGTCACCCTCAGGACTCACGAGTACCGCCGAGTTATAGGCGGGGCAGAAAGGAGCGGTACTGACTTCTGGGGGCTCCAGCAAGCCCAGAACGATGTACACGCCCAAGAACCTAGCAAGCCGCCCAACCATCCCAAGGAGCTTCCAGTACAGTGCGGCGTCACCGAACCACCAGCTACGGAACCCCGTCAAGCAGTACTCAGGGAAAACCACTACCTCAGCACCCCGCGAGGCCGCGAGCCGTGCGTAACGCCTCAACCGCAACCAATTACCCCACACATCACCGACACGCACGGGCATGGATACTAGGGCAACGGCAACCATGGCACTAGCACCTCAGTGTTAGTGCATAAGGGATCATTAAGCCATAAAACTTAACAGTAGCGAATAATTCTCGCTTAGCAAGCATGTAGGGGAGGTTACGTTAAATGGTGGTGGGGTCTGTCCTTAAGCTTCTTGAGGATGTTAAGGATAGCATTGGCGTTATTGATGAATGGTTTTAGGAAGTGCCGTGAAGCCCAGTATTGCGATGAGGCTGATCCCCTGCTAATCACAGAGAGCATACACGGGAGGATAGAGGGGTGGGGTGGTCTAATTAAGTCGTCAGTACTTAGGATTGCGCCGGTGCTGACTTACGGAGACTTTAAGCGACTGCTACGATTCATTGAGGACTCAGGCCTCACTATAGAGGCGGTGAAGGGCGCGGGCAACGAGGTTGAGGTATTCGTTAGTAGTGAGGCCCTCAACCAGTTAGTGGATGCGGTGGCTCAGTTCGCTCGTAGCTTAGTTGATGCTAGGGTATTTGATGCCGTGAGAGTAGCTGTTAACGCGATGCTGGGAGACGGGTACGTGCACTGGGAATTAATCATCCAGGAATGCCGGTCAGAGCCCACAGAACTCATTGAAGCTGTTGAGGATGGTATTGAGGCCACACTAACGCTAGTTAACTCCTTGGATTTAAAGAGCATTCCAAGCAGCAGGGAACTCAATCCCGCAGTTAATGTTGTGAGGTTAGAATGCGGTCATGCAAGAGCCCTTTGCATAGGTTTAAGGGTCGACATAACACAAGCACATAGGAGCAAGTGAGTAGAAAAGGAGACCTAGACGCCGGACTGTGTTTTTTAGTTTATGCGTGATAATTGTTATGGTGTTTCATGCTTATGGTGTTCGTCAAGGTCCCGGTTATGAGGCCCTTCAAGGCTAAGGTCACTGGGTTGAGGGTTCCTAGGGCTGGTGGTAGGTGGAGGGGCGCGTTACTTGTTGAGTTTGAGGGTGCTGAGATAGCGTTCCTGATGCCAGTTTCGATGGCTAGGTGGTTCACGCCGGGTGAGTGGGTTAAGGTTCTGCTTAAGCAGGAGCCCGAGCATGTTGGGGGTAAGGTGTTCGTCGCTCCACGCGACACTTACTCCTTATGGCGTTTGCTACGGGGTGGTGAGGAGGTTCTTGTTTGGCCTCCGTGGAGTGTTGAGGAGTCCTTACCGCGTCACTCACCCGTGACTGGTGAGGTTATTTACAGGTACTCCGTCGTGGCTAGGGAGGCGGTTAGGGAGGAGGACTTCACAGCGATAGTTGAGTTGGAGCAGCATCATTACGCGAGTAGGGAGGAGATCGTTGCTACGTGGCGTTGCCCCTCCTGCGGCAGGGTTATCGAGGCTAACGTGCAGCCCGAGTGCCCGGAGTGCGGGGTGCCCTGCAAGCTCCAGGAGATTAGGGGTTCGTTGCCAGCGTCGCGTTTCCTGATCCTTGAGCTCGCTTCTAGGGAGCCTTACGAGCCGCGCGTCGTCGCGTACGTTAGGGTGGACACGCCCATACCCCTCATGCATAGGAGGGTTAATGGTAGGGTGGAGCGCTTAATCAGGGAGAGGGTGCTTAAGCCTGACTGGATCCACCCGACGTTCTGGCCTGAGGCCCTCGAGAAGCCTGAGGTCCTAGCTAAGTACTCGGAGATCGTGCGGTACTACGGGAGGGTTAGGAAGGGGTTGAGGGGTGAGGACGTTACTGAGGAAGCGTTAAGGATAGCTAACACTGCGGGCGCGAGGATAGCTAGGGTTGTGGTGCACCCCGACTACCGCGGCGACGGTGTGGGTGCTCTCGCGGTCAAGCTCGCCCTGAGGTGGGTTGCTGAGCGAAGGATCCCCGAGATGAGGAGGGGCAAGCACTTCGTCGAGACCATAGCGATGATGGCTAAGTACAACCCGTTCTTCGAGCGCGTGGGCTTCAAGTACGTGTGGGACACAGCCTCCGGCAGGCCGGTCCTCATATACTCACTCACTAAGGAGGCGGAGGAGCTAATCACCAAGTACTTGAGGGAAGACCCCGTAGCTAGGGAGCATGGAGGTAAGTTATTCAGGCCTAAGTACGCTAAGGTCGAACCCATCAAGACCCCCATAAGGCTAGAGAGCGTAACTAAGATCTACAGGTCCGAGCTAGACGTGCAGCGCCTCAAGGGAGAGTTAAGGCAGGTGCTGCAGGCCTTCGGCGTCGAGAAGAGGGTCGTTGAGAAGTACATATTCAGGGACGCGCACCTAGAGATAAAGCCCGGTGAGGTAATCGCGGTCATAGGCGCTTCCGGCGCCGGTAAGACCACCCTACTCAAGATACTCGTGAACGCAGCCACAGGCGCTGGTGGGGAGGCGTGGGCACCAACGGAAGGCAAGGTAATCATGCCGCCCAACGCCCGAGTCGCTCACCTACTCCCCGGCGAGGCGGAACCGTCCTTCGGGGACGAAACGATCCTCGAGCACGTCAACGGGAAGGTAGGGGACGTCAACGCCGCGATCCAGATACTGAACGCCGTCGGCCTATCGGACGCGATCTACTACAGGGCTAAGTACACTGAATTATCCACGGGTCAGAAGGAGAGGGCAAAGCTAGCCTCACTACTGGCCGAGAGA